>NZ_CAMYOS010000020.1:0-18052 GCF_947280595.1 uncultured Gardnerella sp.
CCAACAACTTCTTCAATACGAGCATCTGGACGATCAACCTTATTTACGCACAAAATAACAGGAAGCTTAGCTTCCAAAGCTTTACGAAGCACAAAGCGAGTCTGCGGAAGTGGGCCTTCAGAAGCGTCAACAAGAAGAACAACGCCATCAACCATAGAAATTCCACGCTCAACTTCTCCACCGAAATCAGCGTGTCCTGGAGTATCAATCACATTAATAGTGATGCCTTCTGGGTGACCATACTTTTCAGCCAATGGGCCAGTGTACTGAACAGCCGTGTTCTTAGCAAGAATAGTAATACCCTTTTCGCGTTCCAAATCATTGGAATCCATAACGCGATCTGGAACTTCCTCGCGCTCAGAAAATACGTGCGACTGCTGAAGCATGGCGTTTACCAGCGTGGTCTTACCGTGGTCTACGTGCGCCACAATTGCCACATTTCGAATATCACCGCGAACAGTCATCACAAACCTCTTCCATTCTTCGCGTTTAAGTAATTTTCAAACACAGCTAACTAAAGCATAAAATAACTCAAATAGCTGCATAATGTTATTGGCAAAACCAAAATCGTCAAACTGCCAAACCTCGCCGATTCTACTCGCGAGCGCAGACAGCTTGCACAACAAAGTTAGACAGAAACAATAAAGCCAAGTTTTTAAAACTAAAACTATGCTACAACGCCTTTAGAAATTAACTCGCGTGCAACTTCACGATATTCTTTAGCTGTTTTATGCTCAGGAGCAAAAATAGTGATCGGAACTGCTGCAACTGTTGAATCAGGCAACTTAATTGAACGAGAGATTACAGAATGTAACACGCGACCTTGAAATGCCTCATAAATTCGTTGCAATACTTCCTCACTGTGAAGAGTGCGCGTATACATTGTTACAAGCACGCCAAAAACTTCCAGATTAGGGTTAATACGAGATTGAACTTTTTCAATCGATTGCATAAGTAATGCAACTCCGCGCAACGCAAAGAACTCAGCAGCAACAGGAATGATAACGCCATCAGCTGCTGTAAGAGCGTTGACAGTAAGCAAACCTAATGAAGGCTGGCAATCGACAATAATTACATCATATTCATTGCGAATTTTATGTAAAACGCCAGCTAAAATCTGTTCGCGACCGACTTCAGTAACCAATTGCACTTCAGCAGCAGAAAGATCAATATTTGCCGGCATAACGTCAATATTTTCTGTTGCGGTATGACGAATCACATCATGAACATCTACAGAAGAATCGAAAAGAGCTGTATAAACAGTATTGTCAAGAGCATTGGCGTTAATTCCAAGACCAACAGTTGCAGCACCTTGCGGATCAAAATCAACTATTAAAACTTTACGACCATACTGACTTAACGCACCAGCAATGTTGATAGAGCTTGTAGTTTTACCAACACCACCTTTTTGATTGCACATAGCAATAACACGCGCAGGTCCATGAGAAGTCAATGGTTCAGGCGCGCAAAAAGTTTCATATTCACGTCCAAGTAAATCAGTAGGCATGTTTTCCATGCTATCAATAGGTATGCTTAACGAAACTCGGATTATCTAATTCAGCCTTAGTAATAAATAAGTAACGAATATAAGTAATATAATTGAAAATATGCGCTCAAATATTGATTCTTCTTATAACATAACCAATATCTCACAGTCTTTTACAACATACTTGAAACGATTTATTGCGTATATAGATATAGAGCGAGGACTCTCAAAGAAAACAATATATTCATACACTTCAGATTTGCAAGATTATACATATTGGCTACAAAATAATCGAAACATCAACAACGTTAATGACATTTCACAACTAGATATTGAATCTTATGTGCGATATTTAACTGAATCTGGATTAGGCTCACATACTATTGCTCGAAGGATTTCTAGCATTCATGAATGGCATCGTTTTATGTTATCTAATTCATATGTACAAGTAGATGTATCTAAATCCGTAAAATCTCCCAAACTTGCAGAACACTTGCCAGACGTACTTAGCGTAGAAGAAGTGAATAGAGTGATTGATGCTGCTTCAAACTTCGGCAGTCAAGACGCTATTTCGCTTAGAGATTGCGCTTTACTAGAGTTTTTATATGCTACAGGAGCGCGAATTTCTGAAGCTGTTGGAGTAAAATTTGAAGATTTTGACTTAGACGAATCAGTTGTAAAACTAACTGGCAAAGGTTCTAAACAACGTTTAGTGCCAATTGGCGGATGCGCTATTAGAGCACTTCGTAAATATCTTGAAAAATCTCGCCCAATATTAGCATCTAGAAGTAAACATGAGCTGTCAATTATTTTTTTGAATAAACGTGGCAATCAACTTTCTAGACAATCAGCATGGTTAATAGTTAGCGAAGCTGGAGAGCGCGCAAAACTTTCAAGACAATTACATCCTCATACTTTACGACATTCACTTGCAACTCATTTAATCGCAGGCGGAGCAGATGTACGTACTGTTCAAGAGCTTCTTGGACATGCTTCTGTTACAACAACGCAAATTTATACGCATATTAGCCCAGATGCTTTGATTGAAGCATATGTGATGAGCCATCCTAGAGCTAGATAAATTAAAAAAATAACGTGTTATTTCGTGTTATTTCGTGTTATTTCACAAAAAACAAAAGAAAAAGCCCGCCAAAATGACGGGCTTAAAGGAGAAGAAATCTTCAACTCATTTTACACATAACATGCTAATAATGCCAACAATTCTAATAATGCTAATACGCAATACTAAGCATGCTAAAAATTTTATTTATGAGCGACTCGATTAAATCATGCTTCAACTGGAGCATTTACATCATCCGGCAAAGCTGCTTTAGCTGCATCAACAACAGCCTTGAAAGTTTCAATATCAGAAACTGCAAGCTCAGCAAGAGCACGACGATCTAATTCGATGCCAGCTAAACGCAATCCCTGAATAAAACGATTGTAAGTAATGCCTTCAGCGCGGACAGCGGCATTGATACGCTGAATCCACAACTTGCGGAAGTCACCTTTACGAGCTTTACGATCACGGAAGTTATAAGTAAATGAGTGGAGCAGCTGTTCCTTTGCCTTGCGGTAAAGACGGGAGCGCTGACCGCGATAACCCGAAGCCCTATCAAGAACAACGCGACGCTTCTTGTGAGCATTCACTGCGCGTTTTACTCGTGCCATAAGTATTCCTCTTTCTTAAAAATATTTTATGCGTCTTATTACAAGCTATATAAGTAATGCTTACTTACCGAGTAAGCCCTTGAGCTTCTTGCTCTGTGCTGGAGCCAAAACCTTATCTTCAGACAAAGCACGACGCTTGCGAGCAGACTTATGCTCCAAGTTGTGGCGCATTGCGCTACCATCGTGCATTACCTTACCAGTACCAGTAAGGCGAACGCGCTTGGACGCTGCGGAATTAGTTTTCATCTTCGGCATTGCTGCCCTCCTTATGATGTTGATCGGATTGCGCGGAATTTAATGCAGCCGCGGCCTGGGCTTGGATTTCCTGCTTAGCTGCAAGACGTGCGGCCTGACGAGCCTGACGTTCAGCACGTGACTCTGCGCCACGACGACGCTGCTCGGATTGCGTATGAACTTTTTTACCCTTAGGCGCAAGAGTCATAACAATATTGCGAAGTTCTTGCTTTGGAGCAAACTCAATTGTTCCACTTTCCGAAACCTCATCTGCTAGCCTACGTAACAACTCCACGCCACCAATCGGACGAGATTGTTCTCGGCCACGCAGCATGATAGTAACTTTTACCTTATCGCCGCCATTTAAGAAACGAAGTACGTGGCTCTTCTTTACTTCAAAATCATGATCATCAATCTTAAGACGGAAACGAATTTCCTTAATCTCAGCAGTGCTCTGATTTCGACGCGCTTCACGAGCTTTAATCTTTTCGTTGTACTTGTACTTGCCATAGTCAATAAGCTTGGCTACAGGAGGCTTAGCAGTAGGTGCAACCTCAACGAGATCAAGATTCGCTTCCCTAGCCAAATTTAGCGCAACTGAGGTTGCAATAACCCCAACTTGTTCGCCTTTTGGTCCTATAAGACGTACCTGAGGAACGCGAATCTCTTCGTTAATGCGTGGTTCGTCGCTAATGATGACTCCAATCCTTATAAATCTAGCGAGATACAAACCAAGAAGTAATAGTAGATTCGTAACTAATCAAAACGCATATTTGATTAAATACAAAACATGCTTATGATTAGCATTCATATGACCAAAGTCATGAACCCGAAACCGCTACGGCTTCCAGGTGGGGAATCCCACTTTCTTGATTACTCAAGCCGAATATTCATTATACTAACAGCCCAGACAATATTTAAATGCTAAAAATACTGTAACTTTGTTAGCGTCCATCAACATTTGTATAGCAATGTAACAAAAATGTCACAATAAAATATATGAGAACACTTGAGCTAGCAAACAAAACAGGTAGACTATGAACGCATGGAACCTTTACAACGTTGCGTAGTATTAGCAGCTGGAGATTATTACGATCACACACGCGAGCAAATACCTGATAGAGCTTTAACAATTGCAGCTGACGGCGGATGGGATCACGCATGTGAGCTTGGATTACATGTAGACGCTCTTATAGGAGATTTTGATTCAGTAAGACTAAAACTCCCTAATGATGCAACTATAACGCGTCTTCCAGAAGAAAAAGATGACCCCGATTTGCTTTCAGCATTAAAAGTTGGTTGGGCAAAAGGTGCGCGCGAGTTCCATATTTTTGGAGGACTTGGCGGCCGCGTTGATCACACTATTTCTAATATTCAACTTATGGTAAGGCTTGCTGTACGAGGTGGAATCGGATTCCTATATGGCAACGGTCAGATTGTTACAGCAATACATAATGCTTCACTAGACTTCCCTGAATCATGCGGAGGCGAAGGACGCATGGTATCAGTATTTTCACATACTCCTGTTTCGTATGACGTAAATGAAAGAGGATTAAAATATCAACTTGAACATGCGAAAATGTTTGGAGATGCTGTCCAAGGGCTAAGTAACGAATTGATAGACAACACTTTAGCTCACGTAGACGTTCATGAAGGTACTCTAATAGTTACTTTCCCAATCAATGCACCACTGCCACAAGTTAGCTGGTTTAAAAGACCTAGTGGAGATTTAGGCTCAATTGATTTCTCGATATCTGAAGCGTTAGCAACTCCTTTAGATAGCGAATCAGATCCTACTGATTCAACTACAGCAGCTGCTCAATCAATGACATCTAAGGAATGAATACTAGATTTAATCAACATTTCATTTTCTGATTCTCTATAAACTGTCTATGAACTGTTTATTAAATAGATGCTATCTGAAGAACTATCTGAAGAACAAATAGCGGTTTGTACACGTATATGAGATATAGAAATAATCTAAACTGATTATGCGTATAAGTTACTAGTATAATCAGTGAACTTGTATTGAGAATTGTATTGAGAATTACATTGAAACTTGCATTGAGTTCCAGTGAACTTGTAATTATATGCTAAAAGTTTCGAAAAATCAGTATAAAATACATACCAAGAATTGTTCTAAAAGTTGCAAATAAAGAATTGTTATGAAAAATTGCAAATAAACAAAAACTACACAAAAATTATCATAAATTTATAATGAAACTTTCATAAAACACATCATGTGAACGCTAACTATTCACATGCTTATATGTGCCAATAATAACGTCATTCATTAGCATTTCTAGTACATACCGCACATTAGAATGAACACGTTAGTTCAATATAACGAAGGCCTACAGAGCGTCTTGTAATCAACGAGAAAAACTCGCACAAGGCGTGACAATAAAGGTCTTACTCAAGGGAGAACCACATGACAGTCAAGATTGGTATTAACGGCTTTGGTCGTATCGGTCGTTTAGCATTCCGCCGTATTTTTGAGCTTCAAGCTCGTGGCGGTCAGGCTGGTGACATCGAAGTCGCAGCCATCAATGATTTGACCACTCCTTCAATGCTTGCCTACTTGTTGAAGTACGACAGCACTCACGGCACTTTCCGCCATGATGACGGCACTCCAGTTGAAGTAACATCAACTGAAGATGCAATCGTAGTTGACGGCAAGACTTACAAGGTTTATGCAGAAAAAGATGCAAATAACATTCCATGGGTTAAGAACGATGGAGTTGAGTTTGTACTCGAGTGCACAGGCTTCTACACTTCTGCAGAAAAGTCTCAAGCTCATTTGAATGCTGGAGCTAAAAAGGTACTCATCTCCGCTCCTGCTAAAGATGACACCACCCCAACAGTTGTGTTCGGCGTTAACCACGAAATCTTGAAGCCAACCGACAACATTGTGTCTGCAGGCTCTTGCACCACTAACTCCATGGCTGCAATGGTTAAGTTATTGCAAGATAACTGGGGCATTAAGTCTGGATTCATGACAACAATCCACGCATACACCGGAACTCAAATGATTCTCGATGGACCACGCGGAAGCAAGCCACGCAACAATCGTTCTGCAGCTTGCAATACTATTGAGCACTCCACTGGCGCTGCTAAAGCAATCGGAAAGGTTGTTCCAGAAGTAAACGGAAAGCTCCAAGGTCACGCTCAGCGCATTCAAGTTCCAGATGGATCTGTTACAGAGTTGACAACCGTTCTTGAAAAGCCAGCTACTACTGAAGAGATTAACGAAGCATTCAAGAAGGCTTTTGAACATTGCGAGTACTTCGGATACAATGCCGACAATATCGTGTCTTCCGATATCATCGGAGATACACACGGTGGCGTGTTCGATCCAACTCAAACTGACGTAAACACTGTTGATGGAGTAACTTTGGCTCGTACAGTTACCTTCTACGATAACGAATACGGCTTCACTGCTAACATGATTCGTACACTTCTCTACTTTGCTGAAATTTCCGAGTGAAATTTTAAAAATTGAATTCGTAAAGTAGAAGTAAACGAATATATTAAGCTAAAAACAAACCCCTTGCGGTGATTCATCGCAAGGGGTTTTCATAAGTGTTAATTGCAAAAAATATTTAAAATAGTTAGGTTATAAACCAAATATTTATTACTGCACATCGATAAATTAAACAGTAAAATACAAATAATTACTAAACAAATAATTACTGAAAAATAAGTATTAAGTATTGAACTAGTAAAAAATTCACACAAATATTGGATATAAAATGAGCAAGAAACATGAGCAAACATCGAAATCAACTCCAGCAATAGCACAATTAGAAAAAGCAGGAGTCACATTCAGAGTAGTCGAATATGAACACGATTCAGATCACATGGAAGACGGATATGGATTAGAAGCAGCTGAAAAACTTGGAGTAAACGCAGAACAAGTGTGCAAAACTCTAATGGTAGACACAGGCGAAAAACGCGTGATAGGAATTGTGCCAGTAAATGGGCGATTAAGTATGAAATCGATTGCGAGCGCAGTTCACGCTAAGAAAGCAAGTATGACTAGTCCAGAAGTAGCTCAACGAGAAAGCGGATATGTAGTTGGAGGAATTTCTCCATTTGGGCAGAGAACTCATCATGAAACAGTTCTAGATAGTAGCGTTATGAAATTTGACGAAATACTTGTTTCAGGCGGAAAGCGTGGACTTGATGTAGTTCTTAATCCTAAAGATATTGTTAGCATTTTAAATGCGACTGTTGCAGACATAGCAGCCTAATCGAAAAATCTTGTAAAAACAAATCATCGTTAAACGTCTTGCCAACGTGCGATAATCCCTAAGGTTATGCTTTTAATCGTTAAGGAGTTTATTATGGGCATGCGTGGACGTAAGCGCAAAGCGCGTCGTAAAAAAGCAGCAAATCACGGCAAAAGACCAAATGCTTAAGCTGTAATTCGCTTACAAATACTTCAAAGCTCACGTTTTACGTGAGCTTTTTTGTTATAACAAAATCGTGTTATCGCGCGCCATAAACATATTGCTGTAATATTGTTACTATGCCAACTAATATTCAAGAACTTTTAAATGCTTTAAACTCATCTAATGAGCAAGATGAGAACACTTTGCTTTCAAAATCATGGCTTCTTGGCTTTGATACTGAAACTACAGGAGCGATTATTGGTAAAGATGCCATTGTTTCCGCTACACTTGTTTTAAGAAATCCTGAAGCAGGGCATAGTGCGGATATTGTGTCTACTTGGCTTATTAACCCACATCAGCCTATGAATCCTAAAGCTAGTGAAGTAAATGGTTTTAGCGATCAATATCTTCAAGCTCACGGCGGCGAACCTGTTCAAGAGTTAGAATTACTAGCAAAAGCTGTGAGTATTGCGCAATCAAAAAATATTCCATTGCTTGCATATAATGCTCCGTTTGATATTGCAATGTTGCGTAGTGATTTAAAACGCTGGGATCTTGAATCTTTGAATAATCGAGCAACTTGCAATATAAGCTCTCTTAGCGAAAACGACATATTAACTGTTGATCCTCTTGTTATCGATCGCGCACTTTCTCAACGTTCTGGAAAGCGAACTCTTACTCTTGCTTCGCAATTTTATGGAGTTGAACCTATTGGAGATTTTCATGATGCTACAGCAGACACAGTTGCAGCTCTTGATTTAATTGCTCCAATGAGCGCATTGTATGATCAAGTACGCAATATGACTTTAGTGAATATGATGGATTGGCAGCGAGAAGCTTATTGCAAATGGAAAGATAGCTTTAATAGATGGCTTGAATCTCGAGGTAGAGAGCCAATTCGCGGAGAATGGTTATAAGAATCCTAGAATCCTAATTTTAAAGCAAATATTATAAGTTATAAGCAATTTTAAAAAATTATTATTGCATACGATTCACACATCGATATGAATAAAAGGGAATAAAGTGAGTAACTGTAGTAAATTATCTTTAAAAACAGCAAGCGAACTGCTGCAAAAACATGGTTTATTGCGAGAGATGATTCAACACAAAGAACCAAAAACAGATTGTACTATTAAGCATTGCGAAAATAACGAGGATTCCACTCATTCTAAAAATGAGATATGGTCATTAAATCCGTATTATTTTGATAATATTGACGCGGATTCTTGCTTTACTCACGCAACTTATGACTCACGCGATATTAAGAATGGAACACTTTTATTTATTAAAGGCAATTTTAAATCGGAATATCTTGTAGATGCAGATTCTAAAGGTCTTGTATCGTATGTTGCTGAGAAAAGTTACGCAAATTACACTAACTCAGTTGGCTTAATTGTCAACGATGTTCGTAAAGCAATGAGCGTGCTTTCGGCAGCATTCTTTGGATTCCCTCAAGAAAAACTTACTGTAGTTGGAATTACAGGAACTAAAGGAAAAACAACTACTGCATACTTTACTCATGCAATTCTTAACGCATATTCTCATGGAAAAGCTGCACTATTTTCTTCTGTAGACAATTGTTTAGATGGTAAAACATATGTTGAATCAGATTTGACTACTCCAGAAAGTTTTGACGCTTTCAGAATGATGCGTGAAGCTGTAGATAACGGTATGCAATACTTAGTGATGGAAGTTTCCTCTCAAGCATACAAAGTGGATCGCGTCTACGGATTGTACTTTAATGTTGGAGCATTCTTAAACATTAGTCCAGATCATATAAGTCCAATAGAGCATCCAACTTTCGAAGATTACTTGTATTGCAAACGTCAGCTTATTGCAAATTCTAAATGCTTAGTACTTAACGCTGATGCAGATCATGCGGATCTTTTATTACAAGATGCAAAAAATCATAATGTGAATGTAACAACTTTTGCTCGAATTAAGAAGAACGAAATAGTAGAAGACGTGTGGGATGACGAGTACGAGGAAAACAACGATAACTCTAAGAATTCTAGCGAGAAAAACGAGGAAGCAGAAAGCTTAGAAAACTCTTGCAAAAACGATAACAATAATTTCGACAATACTAAAGATACTAAAAATATTAAAGAAAATTCTTCATCATTATGCGACATTGAGCATTACAGTGAGCTTATTACTCCTGATTACATTGCAATACCTGAAGAAAATAGTGAAAAACATTACATTGCTATAAAAGATAATCAAGAAGAAGATTACGATAGCAATCACGCTGACAATTGCGAAATCACTAGCAAAGACAGCAACGACAGTAAAGACAGCAATGACAGCACAGACACAACATACTACTGCCCTATTGACGATTTTACGTTATCAATTGCAGGAGATTTTAATTACGAAAATGCGCTAGCTGCAATTGCTATTGCAGGAGAATTAGGAATTAACCAAGAAACAGATTTGAGTGCATTAAAAGCAATCGAAGGTATCAAAATACCTGGAAGAATGGAATATTTCAAAGACTCTCAATCAAACACTATATCAATAGTAGATTATGCACATAATTATATTTCTATGAAAGCATTACTTGATTTTGTAGAAAATAAATACGGGAAAGACAATCCTCGCATTACGCTTGTAACAGGATCTGCTGGAAATAAAGCCTACGACCGCAGAAAAGAGATTGTTGAAGCAGCGCAAGATAGAATTGACCAATTCGTTTTCACTATTGAAGATACTGATACTGAAGACGCGATGGATATTTGCAAAGACATGCGAAAATATATAACAAATCAAAATGTAAAATCGCACATAATTGTAGATAGACCTGATGCAGTTGAATACAGTATTTACGATGCACGAAAATGTTCGAACCAAAACGATAATCAACTAAACATAATCCTAATAATAGGAAAAGGCGATGAGCGATGGATTAAACACCAAAATAAGCATGTTCCTTATGAAGGTGATTCTTTCATTGTAAAACGGCTTTTTGAAGTTAAATAATTAAATAGTTAAATAGTTAAATAATTAGTAACTCGCTAGTCAAAATAAGTAGAAAAACATAAAAATCTGGGTTATTCCCCAAAAATCTTAACGCTAGCAAATTGATAAAAATTAGGGTTCAAACATTTAATTGTCTGAACCCTAATTAAATATCATGACTCTAGATTAGACCCAGATTCATCTATATTAGGATGAATTGCTCGTTCAGCTTTTGTCTTTAACAAATCTGGATTTATATGCTCTACAAGCATAGTACGAGCATCACCTGCTGTAGCAAAGCTTCCGCAAATAAGAACTCCCAAGCCATATCCAACACCAAGTTCATCGCTTTCATCAACTAAATTAACTGCAGTTTGAATAGCATCAGGAAGCTCATCTTCGCGAATCACACGATCATTACCGAATACTTTTATAGCAATCTTTTCTAATTCTTTAGGAGGCATAACACGATCGCGCCACGAATTGCTAGTCACAACAATCTTAGACAATATTGGTTCTAGTACGCCTAAGTACTCCTCAACCTGCTTATCTGCCATCATTGCAACAATTCCAACAAGCTTATCAAAATGATAGTTTTCTTCAATCGTAGCTCTTAAAGTTTCAGCAGCATTCACGTTATGACCACCATCAATAATGATTGTTGGCGAATTACGAACCTGCTCAATTCGTCCTGGAATTTTAACCTGACTTAAAGCTTCAGCAACTAAATCACCTTCAAGAGCACCATTAACAGGGAGCACAACTTCAGATGCAGCAAGAGCTGCCAAAGCATTATGAGCTTGATGCTTTCCAAATTTATCAATCGGAACATCCTCATAAGTGCCATTAGGCGTACGTAAAGTAGCAATTTGACCACCAACAGCAGGAGTGCGCGAAACTACTTCAAGCTCCCCTTGACCATAAGAAGCATCCCTTAGCAAAGTTGCGTTATTTTTAGCTGCAACTTCTTGAATAATCGGAAGAACTTTAGATTCATGAGGTTGAGGACCTAAAATAACTGTGCAATTAGGCTTTATAATTCCAGCTTTAGTACGCGCAATCTCTTCAACAGTATTTCCTAACCATTGCATGTGATCCATATCAACAGGGCCAATAATTGCAGCATCTGCATTCATAACATTCGTTGCATCCCATTCTCCGCCCATGCCAACTTCCATAACAGCAACGTCAACAGGAGCATCTGCAAAAGCCCAAATAGCCATAGATGTTAGAACTTCGAAGAAACTCATACGCGGCTTTCCGGCGGATTCCATTCGCGCATCTACTATGTCTATGATGTCTTTCATTTGATCGAACACATCAACAAATTGATCATCACTCAATTCTTGACCGTCAATCACTATTCGTTCGTTTATTCGTTGCAAATGAGGAGAAGTATATAATCCAGTACGCAACCCGTAAGCTCTGCAAATCGACTCTGCCATACGAGCAGTAGAGCCTTTACCGTTAGTTCCTGTAATATGAATAACTCTCATAGACTGTTCTGGATGACCTAAAATATCTAAAATAAGCTTCATACGATCAAGATCAAGATTCGTTTTATTATGCTCTGGAGCTCTGCTCATAATATTACGTTCAACATCTATAAGACGTTCATTATAGCGATTTGGATTTTCTATAGACAAAATCTCCCCCATATTTAGTAAACACAATCACTCATTTTCCATGTAACTAGATTAGTTGATACCAACAACTAAAAGAATAAAAAAATTCAGCATTATGAATAAGATTACAAAACGAAGATTCTTACCAAGATTATTTACAAAATATACTTTACTATCAGTTAAGAAAAGATTTAAAAGTTTTCACACATTTATTTTCCTGTGAGCGCATAAACACTATTTAGGCATAGATTTAAGATTTTCGCCCTGAATTAGATTTTTAGTTCCACTTTCATCGCGCACGTTGAAAACAGCTCAGCAGAGATAAATATGAGAATTCTATAAATCTATACTCACCTATATTTGTAAATTACATATAAAATCTTTGAAAATAATCTAAGTTAAGTCGAAAAAAGTCGTAAATCATACTATGTTAGTAATTATTGACTTTTCTTAATAAGAACAACGAAACAAAAATTCAAATCTTAATAATCTAAAGATCAAAAAATAATAAAACAAGATTCAAGGAGCAAGAAATGGCTGAGAACAAGCCAACAGAACATGGTGAGAAATTAAACGCTGACGGAACACAGAAAGTCGAAGACAGAGTGAACAATCGTTCTCTTCGCCCAAATAGCGATTCCTTCAAAGATTTCATGACAAGTTGCTGGGACAATCAGGAACAAGAAATAAAGCCACTTGAATCTTCAAAATATACACTTGCACGCCGCGAATCACTAGGTAAAAGGTTTATTGGCGAGCGTCTTGTTATTCCAGCAGGACAGCACAAAGTACGCAACAACGATTGCGATTACGCATTCCGCCCAGACACAACTTTTGCATACTACACTGGCTTAGGTCAAGATTATGAGGCTGGAGCAGTACTCGTAATGGAGCCAGTTAAAAAAGGTAGCGAAGAAGAAAAATCTGGAAAAACACATACTTGCCAACTTTTCGTTGCACCTCGCGCAGACAACAGCACTTCTGCATTCTATAAGGATCCTCATTACGGAGAATATTGGGTTGGTCCTCGCGCAGGTTTGAAAGAACTTAAAGCGATGACTGGAATTGAAACTAGAGATATTGCTGAACTAGATGACGCTCTTTCTAAAAATATGAGCGCAAAAGAAAACGTGAAAGTACGTATTATTCGCGAAGCTGATGAAAACTTAACATCACACGTTGATGCACTACGTGCAGCAAGCGGTTTTACAAATGAAGATGAAAATATTTCTTCTGACGATAAACTACATGAAGTTGCAGCAGAAGCTCGAATGCTTAAAGATGACTATGAGATTCGTGAAATGCGTAAGGCAATTGCAGCTACAAAGCTTGGCTTTGATAGAATGCTCACACGCTTACCTAATGCACTTGATAAAGAAAATTCTGAGCGCATGATTGAAGGCGCATTTAACTCTGTAGCGCGAGAATGTGGAAACGAAGTCGGATATGACACAATCGTTGCTTCAGGTAAGCATGCTCCAATCTTACATTGGATGCGAAATACAGGAGTTGTTTCTAACGGCGAACTTCTCTTAATTGACGCTGGAGTTGAAGTAAACAGCCTTTACACTGCTGATATAACACGCACTTTCCCAACTAATGGTAAATTCTCTGACTTGCAAAAAAAGCTTTACCAATGTGTGCTTGACGCTCAACAAGCCGGTTTTGAAGCAGCTAAGCCAGGAGCAACTTATTCAAGTATTCACCATGCATGCATGCGCGTATTAGCTGAGCACTTGCATGACTGGGGTATTTTGAAAGTTAGCGTAGAAGAATCTCTTTCTCCTGAAGGACAGCAACATCGCCGTTGGCATGCATGCGGAGTAGCGCATCATTTAGGATTAGATGTGCACGATTGCGCTCAAGCTCGCTACGAAGCTTACCAAGGCGCTCCATTAACTCCTGGAATGATCTTCACTATTGAGCCAGGATTATACTTCGCAGCAAACGATTTGATGCTTCCTGAAGAAATGAGAGGAATCGGAATTCGTATTGAAGATGACGTTTTGATGACTGAAAACGGACCAGAATGGCTTTCAATAGATATTCCTAAGCAAATTGATGATGTTGAAGCTTGGATGGCTGAGCAAAGTGCTAAAAATGATATATTCAAAAAATAGAAGTTTTGTTTTATCGCACGTATACACCATAATTATAATGTTATGACAATTTACAAATCTGTTTATAACATTTGCGCATCATAAAATTCAAAAATGCGCATTAACAACTATAAGAACTATAAAAATTAGCGTATTTGAAAGGAAATCTATGTCTAAGCCAATTGTCATTTCACTTGGAGAGCTACTTTGGGACTTACTCCCCCAAGGGAAACGAGTTGGCGGAGCGCCTGCGAACTTTGCTTATCATGCTCAAGCAAATGGAGCTGAAAGTTATGTTATTAGCGCAGTTGGAGAAGACGACCTCGGCAACGAACTTATTGAAGAAGTTAAAAAAGCCGGAATTAAGAACATCATACAAAAAAATGCTTGGCCAACTAGCACAGTAAACGTAGCACTTAGAAATGGCATACCTGAATACACAATAGTTAGAAATGTTGCATGGGATCACATTGTTTACACTAATGAATTAGTTGAATTGGTATCGAAAGCAGATGCTATATGCTTTGGAACGCTTGGATTAAGATCTCAAGAAACACACGACACTGTGTTAGAACTTCTAAAACATGCTAAACCAGAAGCAATGAAGTTCTTTGACATTAACATTCGTAGTGACCACTATTCAAAAGATTTGATTGAAGCGCTCCTTAAAGAAGCTACTGTATTTAAACTAAATGATTCAGAACTTCTTTTGCTAAGAGATATGTTCAACATTCGTGAAACTTCAGATAATGAAGCTTGCAAGTGGTTCCAAACGCGCTACGGATTAGATTATGTTATTTTGACAGGTGGATCTACATTCAGCACTATTACAACAAAAACAGGCGAGAATTCAACATTCCCAACACCTCACGTTGATGTAAACGATACTGTTGGAGCAGGCGATTCATTCTCCGGTACTTTTACGGCAAGAATATTATTAGGTGACTCTGTTGAGCAAGCTCATCGCAATGCAATAAACACTGCAGCTTATGTATGCACTCAAGCTGGAGCGTGGCCAAAGTATCCTGAAAATATAACAGACTACCTTTCTGAATCAGGTTTGTAAAAATTTACGATTAAAAAAGCAAGTGTGAATGCTCGTGAATCATGATGTTCACGAGCATTTGCATAAAGTGGCATAGATTCGCGAAAATGTTAAAAATAAAAAATAGCGAATAAAATAAATAAGATAAAAAACAAGATAAAAAACAAGTGCTATAAGAAAAAAAAAATAAAAAATAAAAAGCTTCAACTTGCAAGATATCAATCAAACGAGTTGAAGCTTTACTTTTATTTGTGGGGCCTCAGGGGCTTGAACCCTGGACCGGCGGATTATGAGTCCGCTGCTCTAACCGACTGAGCTAAAGCCCCACGCTGATAAACTCAGCAACGACTAGATTAGCACACACCCATAAACGTTTCCAAATCTCAGTGAGTCGAAAATGTTAAAAGTGGCAGTGTTAAATCATATTTCAGTAACACTATAACGAGAAGATGCAAAATTATCTAAAGCACCAGTCTTACGTATAGCAAGATACAAAACCCAAGGAAGAACACCAGCAATCACAAAACCGCTAATAATCTCACAAATCATGTGAACAGTATAATAATTAGATCCTCGACCTTGATAAAAAACAAATATTAAATAAATACCATATTCAATAGAAGTTAAAACACCAGACGAAATACTCAAAGTAATGTTATATTTGCGATATTTAGTAAGCAAGAAAGGAATCTCGCTAAAAATCGCTTGCAAAGCTGCAGAAAGAAGAACAATAAAAGATGAATATTGCTGTCCAAGAATATTCTCGAACATAGTTCCAATAACATTCACATAAATTGCAGCGCCAGGCTTACGAATTAAAATAAGAGCGAGGGGTCCAGACATATACCAAACACCATGCAAAATACTTGCAAAACCAGGGACAATACTTCGCAAGATAGGCGAAATCTGAGAGAAGAACAACATAGTAAATCCCCAATAGACCACACCAAAAACAGCAGCTAAAGCAGAAGCTAATGCTATATCTGCTACGCGCCAACGTAATTTATTAACTTTAATCATTGAAGGAAGCTCAAATTTATTGGCATTATCCATTGATTTACTTGCATCAACTGTTGATTTACTTACATCTTTCCTTAACTTATTTTCATCATTTGTGATATTCGAATTAGATGTTTCATTATTAAAAGTATGAGTCATAAAAGCTCCTTCAACTTTACGCTGCGTATTGTAATTTCTAATGGATGTTCCCTGACCTACACAGCCTGGGCGAAAACACCAAAGGCTACTGTATCATCTAAAACGTGCATATTTATCAACTTCAATAAAACAATCTGTTATTTTTATAACATTTATAAAATTTATATATAAGAGAAAAATCGTATGAAAGCATAGAGCAATTTAGCGTTCACAAAAGCTACACTGCTATTATTATCCGCAAAAGCTACATTGCTAGTTGAATATACGTATTATTTTATTTAAACTATTATGACGCGTTTTAATACTATTATGACGCATCACCTTCACCTTTAGCTCGATCTTTACCGTAAATAGATGGGATAAAACGCTCTTGATCATGTAATTTTTCCCAAATAACAGGCGGATCATGTGGATTTTTTAACGATCTAGGCACATCTATAATCCTCTGATTACTAGATCCGCGGAATTGTAATAACGAATCGTGCAAATCCTTCATATATCGACCGTCAACAAGAATATCTACATATTGCAAAAGCTCAAGCTTATCTGAAGTTTCGCCTTTGCGCATAAGCTCTTCCCAAGTGTAACCAGTCCAACTCCAAATATCCTTCGTATGACCAAATTCGTTTCGAATACGCTTACATAAAGGAATCAATATACCAGTATTAAGTAGAGGCTCTCCGCCAAGAAGAGTTAATCCTTGTACATAAGGCTCAGCTAAATCCGACATAATTTGATCTTCAAGCTTTTGAGTATAAGGATAACCTGCACGAAAATCCCAAATAGACTCGTTATAGCACTCAACACAATGAAATGGGCATCCAGAAACATAAAGCGAACAGCGAATACCTTCTCCATCTGTCATAAGAAAGCGCTTATAATCAGCCACCATCCCCTTACTCATTCGTTCACTTGACCACTGACCTGCGCGAGGATTATTAGAAAGAGATGTAGGAATCCATGGCCCACGATTTGCGTCCGTAGGCGCAAAATCATGCAAGCTGATGCGAGCCATGACATACCTCCATATAAATTACTAAATAAACTCCAAATAAATCATAAAATAAAATCCAGCCGTCAAAAAATGTAATTACAAAACGCAACGTACATTTTCTAACGGCTAGATTATCACCAAACAACAAACACAAGAAACACGATTACTTTTGTAAACTTGAGCTACAAACTTGAGCTACGCATTTCGCGAACTCGAAGTACGCATTTCGCAAACTTTCTATTTACTTACTTGGTTTCCTCATACCACTCACGAGATTCGCCATTATCCAGAGTCACATGACCAGTTTCACCAGACATATGCTTTACTCTGTGCGCGATTTCCTCGTGACGTCCGTGAACCATTGGGCGCTGAACAGGATTGCCCAAGT
>NZ_CAMYOS010000021.1:0-15930 GCF_947280595.1 uncultured Gardnerella sp.
ATCAATCAACCTCCATACACACATCATAAAATACTGTATCGCATATTGCAACACAATTTACATGAATAGGATTCCTCGACTGATATAAACACTTTCAACATTCACACTAAGCATTTAGCGCAAAATACTACTATTTCTTCTTATAACCTACAGCAACATTACCTGCTTTATTAAGTCCCGGTACTTTAAGAACATCAGAACTTGACTTGTCTTTTAAATCAAATTTCCCAACCAAAAATAAAGCTTTAAGTCCTGGACCAGGTAAATTGAACGATGAGTCAACTAATTTGATTGGCTTATCTCCGAGAGTAACTTTAGACAAATCATAATTAGAATCCAGAATATCTCGTGACACAAAGAGATACAATTCATCTTTATTCATATAGTTTTCTGGTATACGAAACTCTTCTTGAGACACCGCTACGGTTTCCCAATGATATGATGCAAGCTCCGCCTTCTCCTCACCATCGGCACATCCAGCAAGAGAAAAGAGAGAACCTATCAGCAGAAGCACAACAAGACAACTTTGAAAAATGGTTTTACAAAAAATAGTTTTACTCCTCATAACACCATTACCTTCCTTTTCTCTAACACGACTCTGTATCAAATGATCATAAAACAGACTATTAAGTAAACAAAATCTACCATTCGCTCTGATTACTGTAATAATCTTAATAAACATATTATTTTTTTATCGATTTGTCTAGATTATCGACACTAATCTCTTCTTTTACTAGCAAACTATAATTTTCATAAACAGCAATGTTCACGAAACAGAAGAACCAGAAGAATCAATATAATCATGCTCGTTTAATGCTTCCAACAATATCTTGATAATAGATAAATAAGATAAGCGCCCCTGCTGAAACTACCACACCTACCGCCAGAATAAACATATACGACTTCAAAAAGCCATAGAATACCTGAACACATAGGCTCCAAATTCTAAACATTTTCATTATATTTTATTCTTTGATAGCGCCTCCAACATTTTCTTTCTTTTTTGCAATGCAGATAAAATAGTAAAAAATACAAGAGAAAAAACAAATAGAACTAGAAATATTAAAGTTAATATCCATGGGTTTTGTAATCCAAATCCCACCATAATAGACCCTGAACTTGTTTCATGCGCATCAAAAAACACGCTACCAAAAAGGCCCAGATAATGACCCATTTCCCTACCTTTTGTAAACATAAGTATGATTACTGTTGCAGCTGTTAGAACTGCAGTCAAAATGAACGATAGAGTTATTGCACTAATAATTCGCTTAAACATATTCATAATATTCCTTCCTTTGTGTTGAATTTATACCCATTATTGAGTGAAATATGCACACCGCGCCAATAGATAACCATAATAAAACTGTGATGTTCCCAGGTATTTGCCAAACAAATATCGTAAAAGATATTAAAATTACAAGGCATAGTGCAGTAATCATTCCAACCAAGACAGAAAACGGATTATGCTTTTCCGCCGGAAAGAAAATACTAATAGCAATAGATGCTATAAGTGTAATCATACAAATGAATATTGTTTTTCCTACTTCTGCAAGATTAAGTCCTTTTATAGCACTTATTGCTAATACAGGAACACCTATTACAGATTCAGCTAAAGCATATGGAGCAAATAGATATAAGTACAACCGACATGGACTCAACTTATGGCGATAAGTCTTATGTATAGCTTCAGTCGTTGGAAGAGCATAAACAGCCTGAGTAGATATAATAGCTAACCAATATGGTGGATAATATCCATGTATACCAAGTACAACAATAGATAAAGTTATAACAAAAAATGTAGCTAACAGAAACTCACCACTACGCACTATAGCTTTCAGATGGATAATGAAAAGACTAGGAGAATTTCCAAGTGGAATTTTGAAGAAGTATTTCCAGCGCGAATGTTGATTAGGCGCCACAATAAGAATTACTAAAAGCACAATCACAGCAGAAACAAGAAAAACAACCCCTGCTGTTAAAACACCAAACTTATCATATATCAGAACAAAAAATCGAGAGAATCCATAGTAGGTTCTGCCTTCATAGAACGCATCAAGAAATCTATTGGATTCACGTTGTACATACATATAAGCACCGAATAGTATGGATCCAAAGAAGCAAGGTATCAGAAAGCTTCTCCATCTTTCTATGTGAAAAACCTGTAGAAATCTATCAAATCCAAGATATATAACGTCCAACAATAAATAAAGAATTACTATTTGACCAATAATTCCAAAAAAAATTTCTGGGAATGTTTCACACCCTCCACGTATTGCCATCGAGAATGTCAAAGGGCCAGATACAAGCGAAACACAAGATAATACTGTTATAGCTTCAAATATTGTGTAAGCTAAAATTCTCTGCTTATTTGTTACAGGAAGAGTATGCGTTAATTCAATGAGCTTGTCTGCCTTCATGAATAAAACACGTATAATTATGAAAAACAGTAAAACCCACAGTCCTACAGTCATCGAAATGCTTTGACACACAAGAGATATCGCTTTACTGCTGAAAACCATTCCACGTACAACAATAAATGTTAGGAAACAATAACCAGCATAACTTGCCAAAGCTGTAAAAAACAGAAGAATTTTTGCACAACTAGATTGCATAACCTTATGTAAAAACAACCTTCTAGCAAAGAACAGAAACAGAAAACGAACTAGCCTGAGAGTATTAGTATTCACTACCCTCACCGCCCAATTGTGGAATATTTGCTTTGACAAATGCATCTATAGATCCATATTTTGACACTAAAGCTCTGCACTCTTCATATACCAAAATTTCACCATGACTCATTAGTGCAATATGATCAGCAATTCTTTCCAGCATTGAGAAGTTATGGGTACAAAGAAGAACGCCATTCTTTTCACAAACCATATTGCGAATATCAACTTCAAAGTTATAAAGAGCTTCAATGTCAATACCATTAGGAGTCTCATCAATCATAGTTAGAGGGCGAGCAACCATTATTGCAGCGATTAACTGAACCTTTTTCCGCATGCCATGTGAATAATCCTCTATCAAGTCATCCCAACGATAATCCATCTGATATCTACTAAAAAGTCTTTGAACCTCAAACATGTCACATTGCATTCCATACATATTATGGATGAAACGCAAATATTCTAAACCCGTCAAAAACTCAGGTAAATAGTCATTAGACGCAAGAAGAATTGAATCCTTCTTTGCTTCCTTAGTTGTACTAAGATTCCCACAGACAGTAATCTTTCCCGATCTTGGTTTTATAAGATCACCAGACAATCGAATAAGAGTGGATTTCCCAGATCCATTAGGCCCAATAAGACCAGTGACTCCACCAAAATCCACAGAAAATGAAAGATTTTTTACCACTTCGTGAGCACTATTATATCCAAAGGATAATCCCTTTATTTCTAGCGCTTTTAGCTCGTTCTCTCCGGACATAAACAAAACCTTGCTTCAACAGTCTATTTGCATTCAGTATATACTGAGGTGTATCAAGTGTGTAATTAGGTTAAGAGAAAGCAGACATGCACACTGAAATATAACAATATAATCTAGTTAGCCCAAAGAGGTAAATCTCGCCAATGATTCGGTGCCCCAGTTCGTTCGAAAGGGATAATCTTATTGTGAGGAAATGTTTCAAGGGTATTAGCTAAAAGATTACCGCCTTCTAGTCCTAATTGGATGTTAAGGAATTGAATAATACTTATCTGCCCAAATAGCCTGTGCGTAAGAGTGTTTACTGGCGTCATAAGCTCATGGTCTATTGGCTTTGGCTTGATATCAAAACCACGATTAAAAAAGCATGATGAGCAGAAAGGTTACGCAGTATGTTCAAGGATTTCAGCGTTGATTCTAACTGCGGAGCCGTCATCACACACAAATTCGCAATCTCATTGCGAACCTTGTTTGGACTAAACCTATACAGGTGAGAGAGCATACCCCAATCCATGATTTCAACTGCAACCCACACTGGTAGTTGACCGTCATATTTATCGCGATGATGAGCTACAAAGTCTTCTTGTGAGTTCCTCACAGCTTCTTTATATTTGGAAAGCCACACTTCATATTGGGTTTTATGTGGATTCTTTTTGTAAGCTGCACGCGCCACAGCATTAAGCTTCTTAACGTCCATATGCACAAGTGGATCCACTTTCCCCAAGTGGTAACCTAAAAGAGCACGCAAAGCCAGTTCTATATGCGCAAGGGTTGTAAACACAGCACTTCTAAGTCGAGCATCAAACTCATACAATTTAGTGCATAAATCCAAAGATGTGCCGGGCTGGAAATTATCTGTGGGTTTGCCAGAATTAACATCAATAATGCGTGCCGAATACCAGTATCCAGAAAGTCGATAGTAGTTACGCGTCTTAAGTATGTAACTCGCTTGTGTGGTATTTTGGATTTCCATGCCACGTGAGAGTAATAGCTTTACTTAATCTTCATAACTTTTATGGGGCTTAATCGGCTTACTGGTCACAACTCCTCCCAACGAAAAGGACCAGCCCTGGACTCCCACCGAAGCAGGTAGCGGAACTGGTCTTGTTGATTGTTATAGTAACACGCACCTTTGTCAATCGCGGGTAAGCGGCAAAAAAGTGTGTCTAAAAACCCGAGTTATCGTTGAAATACCAAGGAAAGCTCGCTGTCATTAAGCTAAAAATCTTAACATTTAGCATTACGTGACATTTTCGTAAACATATGCTCGCGCATAGGAAGAAGGAAGAAGAATTTCCAGAGACCCTAACGCACCATCGTATTCTTCTATGGAAGACCTTAAAAAGCTCTGTTGCAAGACTGATGTACAACGTTAAGTTCACGAACGCTTATATTATCACCCTCACTCTTATCGACGCTGAAAGTCACTTATTTCTTTCCGAGCCTCCACGCTTTGAGCACTACTTCTATTACTCCGTAAGTCAATGCGGCCAACGGCCAAACAATCCAACTTTTTCCCCAATCGGACGTAATGAAACTGTAGGCTAAATAAATGAAGATAATTATAAGCCAGTAAGCTTGGAACAATAACCTAATCTTTGCAGGATAGACAATCTTTTTCTTCGGTTTCAGCAAACGGTAATAGGACGAGCGGACAATATTCGCCTGTACGAATAAATAAACAGCTGCTGCCACCAGTACAATAGCGATAACTACAAAAAAGCCGGATGAAAGTTGATAAAATTTCGGCACTGTATCCGAAATTATAAGAAAAATAAAGGCAACCATACATAAAACGACACCGATGACCGTCCGCAGCACATACGACGGCATGAACCGTTCCAAGCGTTCTTTGAGCACACTGTCAACGCCATAAGCCGTTTCAAAGTCTTCTTTTTCCAAATATTGATAACGCTTTTCGTGGAAACTCTGAATAATAAAAATAACTACAGCTACAGTGATAATCGCAACGCTGAATGCTAAGCCCATAGTTTTACCGACTTGCGCATTTACTGTGGGAGAAAGCAAAAGATTACTACCGATCAACGGGATTGCTGCCAGAATACAAAGAAGAACGCCTAGAGCAACATAGGCGGCAAATGATATTCTGTGAGCAATATAAGCGGAGGCTTCTTCCAGCTCAATTACCCGCATGCGAACGCCGGCTTCTTCCTGGCAGGCATTTTCATCTGCGTTGACGTTCTTCCCCATAACATCAATTTCATCTTTTACCAGAAGATCTGTACTAACACCAAACAAACGGCTCAATGCAATTATCCGCTCCATATCCGGGATACTTTGTGCGCCTTCCCATTTGGAAACAGATTGGCGACTGACGCCCAATTTGTCCGCCAATTCCTCCTGCGACCAACCGTTTTGTTTACGCAGTTCCAATATTTTATCTGCTAAAATCATAAAACATCTCCATTTCAAACTCTAATTCATCATAATCATGGTGAAATTATATCTGAAACAGCAGTTGCGTAGTAGCAAGTACGATTGACAATTGCCATTGAAAGCGCAATTTCTGCAGACAAATGAGCGCAACCGACAGCCAATTCGTTTTCTCTCATGTTCGCACCACGCTTTCCAATCATCTTCACGAACGCAAACAAGCGAATCCGTTACAGGCCGCAAATCTTCACCTTCATAATATTCAACAAGCAACTTCTTAAACTCAGGAACCTTATTTTCTGGAATAACTAGTAAGCCTTTACCGTGAGAAATCAAATAATGTAGGGAACTTTTTTAATATTATTGCAACGATTTGTTCCCCAAAAACATAAACAACTAGAGCACAATAACACTCTTCGCTAAATTTAAATCTATAGCAATTTAAACCAGCACTTAAAGGATTTCCTCCCAATTTTTAGGAAATCCCATAAAATCAAATTTAAACGAACCTTCATATTTAGCAAACGTATTTTTCAAGTCTTTCAAAAGAGAACACCACTGTTCATTTGCTTTTAGCATTCTTTTAGTAATTAAAAGTACAGGAAATATTTTATTTTGTTTCCTTTTATATTGAAGATTCTCTTTATAAAGGCGCGGATTTTCTTTTAAAGGCATATTGTAAAGTCTGGTATAGTGTGCACAAATATTTCTTACTTCTACTAAACATAAAATCCAGTTTTTTAAATATTTAGGATCAGTATTGTAATAGCGAGATATATTTTTTTGATCTTCAGTTTTTAAAATGCTAAACAATGAAGATAGACTCCCAAAAGACATTAATTCCACAGAAACCCATATAGGAAATTGACTATTATATTTTTCTATGTGATGCTTAACAAAAGGTTTATTTTTTTGTCGTTCAATTTCTTTATTCAAGCTTTTTATAAGAATAGAGTAAATAGATTGCCCTTGTTTATTTGTCTTGTAAACAAAATTAGTCTCACTCATCAATACTTCAGGACCGTATTTGATAGATAAGTAATAGGTAATCTGAGTTCTAAGTTCTATCTCAATTTGCTCTATAGTTCGCATTAGATTATTTTTAAATTGACTATCAAAGCAATAAAGATTAAATAGCTGTTCTATGCTAACAGTGTCTTGATAATGCTCCTTGTTATTAGCATTCTTCAACCCTACACCATAACCAGAAAGTCTGTAATAGTTGACTTTCTTCAAAATTTCTTTTGCAAATTCAATGTTAGAAATTTTTAAATGATGGTCATTTACAAGTCTTGCAATTTGTTGATCATACGTCAAAGCTGGCTTCAATGTCATACGTATACTCTTTCATACAAAAAGCCCTCTCCGTGGTCCGCATGTAGAAGAACTACATTAAGCGTGGAGAGGTTCTGTTAATACGATTGTATCATGGCGCATTTATAAATCAACCTAATCAGCCCTTGACATCAACACAACACTCTCGACGTGGCACGATAGGTCCGGATTGATGTCAGTCATAAGGAACCCATTCAGACTAATACGAAATGTAGCAACATATCTCCGTTTGTTAGTGGAAACATATCCACAAATTCTATAGCAGAAAATTCTTGATACATTCCGCTATCCATATCACGGTCTGAACCTCACCCATCCAAGGAAAAAGTTCAACTTTTTTATTTGTTTCTACTATTTATAGTGATTCCAACATAAAAGTCAAATCTTGCGAGGAACCGCCATCGCCTCAACCTTGTCCGTTCTTCCTACAAAAACAGGTCAACAGATATTTTTCGTCCTAACTGATAGCCAGGTTTCCATGCACTGGAACGAACGGTTATTCCATCTTTTTTCTTTTTCAAATAAGAGACCTACTTCTTCGATAAATCACTCTATAATAAACAATGAATGAATTTCTGTATGCTCTCATCGCCCATGACAACGCTTATACTTCTTCCCACTTCCACATGGACACAATTCATTGCAGCCTATCTTCTTCGGCCAATTTGCTCTTTACTGAACCATAATAGGAATTTTTCCGTCATGCATAAGTTCAAGTTCCCTAAGACGATATAAATATTCAGAGACTCCCAATATAGCTTGAAACATACACATTGCCTCATTTTCAAATTCAAGCAAATATTCTGTTTTCTTTTTTGTTCTATCTTTCGGATTAGGAATATAAGTTATCAGCTGGTCTACTGAATTGTATTCAACATCATTATGACCGATAGCATTTCTCAATTTCGGATTCATCTCTACATTGAAAAAGATGACCAGAAAACTCCTTTTGAATCTCTTGAGTTAAGTATTCGCTATTGTTTTTTGCTAAATTGAGAATTCTTTTATAGTTCTTCCACTTTTTGGCAGTTACGTTCAACTTAGACACATCTTGTCCAAATTCCTCATAAGAATCATTCGTTTTCATACAATTCATATATCGAATAAACGGTGTAATCACTAGTCTCTCTAAATCAGCTGCTTCTACTTGTTTTAAGGTAGGAAATTCACCAGAACACTCAATAATGTAATCCGCATTTTCGCCCTGAACTTCATCAGCATTATCAAAAGAAAAACTTAACCCCGGACGATCTTGCCCTATCTTCACGCTACCAGACAAAGAGGTTCCACATTTACCGCATGCTACTTCTATCGGATGTTCTTCTTGCCAGCCAACTTGCAAATGAACTCCAGTAATACATCCGCAAACCTGACATTTTATAAAAGTATTAAAAACCATAAAACCTGCCTCCTTTCGCTGGATTACATAAACATATCATCGTTCCAAACGAGTTTTACCAAGTCAATGAGTACTGCTATTCTTTCAGTAATTTCATTCTTACCAAATAAAGCATACGATTTGAAGCCAAGATTATTATCTAAAACGAACTTCTTAAATTGGGGATTATTCTGATATGCCAGATCACCAAGTGATTCCGTATAGATATTTCCTTCAAAAGAAGCGACCAAGATTTTCTTGGTCGCTTCATGTTCGCATAACACTCAAATGATTCCTAACGAACTAGCTTTACAGTTAGATAATTCACCTTACTTGTACGCTTTTCCATTTAAGGAAACTAGAGAATCAAATAATTGTGTTTCAGCTAGAATACTATCAGTTGGAGTTCTTTCCGTTATTGCAAGTTCTTTATACTTACTAGTAATTCCCTTAACAGCTTCTAATATCGATGGTTTAGAAACTTTGGAATCACTTTTCCTATACTCTTTAATTAAATCAGAAACTGCAAAAATCCCTAATTCCTTAAATTTCTGAGTTCGGTCATGATCATTCAAAGTTTCATTATTACTGATTCTTTCAACATTAAACCTTGTATTGTTTACTTTTTCGTCATAAGCCATCCTAAACTCTAATGAATTTTTCCAACCATAGTCAGAATTGTAAACAAACTTTTCACCAGTTATGTCTTCAATAGCCATAGCTAGAATATATTCATAGCATCCAGAATCTCTACTATCATAAATAGCATCGTAAAGAGGTTTAATTGCCTTCAGTCCCAGTTTCAATATTCTTTGATAGTTTTTAGAATTCCTAATAAACTTTCCTGGATGTGACTGCATAGCCACTTGTGGATTAGTCTTCGTCTCAGTTTCTATTTCCACCCTCAACTTATTCATGGCTCCCTTTATATCATCTAATGTTTCAGCATAAGCCACATTTACAGGCATCAGTTTATGAGCTATATTCCCACTATTCTTTGATGCTTGATTATTTCCAATACTAAAAATTCCAGTAGATACAAATAGAACCAATAAAAATACAATTCCTAACGAAATATACACTTTTTTCTTAGACATAACATTACACCTCCTAGAATTCTATATTCTTAATTTGTTGTACACTCTTGTAGTGTAGAATGTTATCCTAGTTAAGCACTCATAAAGATTGAATTCTAAATATTTCGTAGCTTAACGTTAAGATAATCTGTTATATCTTCGTTCTCTAAATGATTCATTCACTGACTAAACAAGTTTACTATAATAGTATTAATTTAACATGTTATATCATTTTTATCAAGATACAAATTCAACTTAATTAGCTAATTTATTTCTACCAATTACAGTGAACGCTCCCGCACGGACTAATCGGTCATATCTTTCTTTTTGAAATGAGTATGGCTTTTGGTTTTCCGTTTTTAAGGACAAAAGCAGCTTCATCATTATCTGATAACTTAGTTATGATTTTTGAAGATTGCCCACGTAAAAATAAGGATTATAGGACAAAAAGTGTGTAAGAAATCATGCCTCATGCATTGCAATACAAGCGTTTTGCGGTAATCGAATCTATTTTCTGCACATTCGACACCCGGACAAAACGTGTGTAAAAATAAACTCATAACTATTACGGCAGTAAGGCTCATAACATATCGAATGTGGGTTATTCTTCATTTGTATGAATAACCCATTATGTAATAACTGTCATCATAAAATGAGCAAGAATGGTCACACTAATGCTGGTACTACTAGATACCGTTGTCCTAACTGTGGGGCTTCTAAAAGTAGAACATACGATAAACAATCAAGCGATTTAACAGTTAGTTTAAATTGGCTTTTATCTAATAAAACTCAAGATAAATATTCCTACGTGAGTTTCACCTACACGCACGACAGAATAAATCGGGCTTGACACTGCAAAATCATTCACAAGCATCAAGCCCAATACGTCAATTGCCGATCATTGCAACCATTTTGGATTCACAGCTGGAATTCCCGGATATAAATCCGTATTTTTCTGATCTGTCAAATAGAGAAAATCTTTATTAACTTTTATTTTTTTCAATAATTTTCCAGTCTTCCTATCAAATCGTTCGATAACAAAATCTTTCAAATCAGAGGTATCGGTAATCGATGGTATACGAACTATTTCATGGTTTCCTACCAGCAAACGGTAGTTGACGCCCGCTGACGACTCTTGACGCGTAGCTTTATCTAACAATCGGCGAAGAACACCTGTTTGCGCATCAAGAGTAAACACTCGTCCATTCTCGGTATCAACAATATGAAGAAGCTTTTCATCGTATGCCTGTGCGTTTATGTAGCCAGCAATCTCATAATAGACCGTGGTCGGACCATACAACACTTGACCTTTGCTGTTCTTCAATGGAATTGTTGTTATTTTACCAGTTTTCACATCCCATCGCACAAGAAAATGTTCCTTAATAATTTTAACATCATCAGCAGAATCGCTGTGTTCTACTGCCATATCCTTTGTGCGAGCAGACGATGGACCATACGAATATAAGAAAGTAATCACACCATTGTTGCATCGTGGGCTATAAGCAGCATCAATTACTCCTGTAGATTCATTTTGTCCTTGATATAATTGCTCACCCACCATGTCTTTTTCATGGTGCCACGATACCTCATTTAGACCAACATTTGCTTCATTGACCATGCGATACAATACAACTTCATGCTTTTCTGTTTGAGCAATTGCATACGCTTGATTGCCACAGGTAGAACAAGTTTTAATAAATAGGCTCTCTGAAAATTGTATTGGTCGCTGCTTACTCTCACCTTTAGAAGTCGTAGAAAGAATCTTATATGTTGTTTTATCGCTAGGCTTCATCATGCTTTCGTCATACAGATCAACAAAACCGCCATTAGCAAGAGAAAATGCAAAATTCTGACGTTGCACCTTTTCTATAGAGTTTACCGTAGGTTTTTCAGCGTTCACTGGTATGAAATAACTATCACGGGAATCTGTATAGTGAAGCGCCTCAGTATTCCAAATTGGCGTTTGGCCTTCTATATTGCTCACCTTATGCAGCTTAAAACTGCCATCTTCATAAACAATTGACATAAATGCGTTACTCTTGGGAATAAGAGATGTCTGAGGGTTATGCAGCGGGATTGCAGCAACCGCATGCTGCAACCGAAGATTTTCAAATTTCTCCGAATGAGCAAATACTGTATATTCTGTCAATAAAACCCCATGAAAGACACCTACAGTAACGGCTGCAATTACAGCAATTATACCTATAACCCCGAAAATCCAGACTACTACTCTATGAGTTTTATTCCCAGTTGTGAATGAAGATTGAGGTGCAGCATTACGCACATAATCATCATTCACTCTCTTGTGAGCTTCAGATTCATGAATAAATTTTTTCCACATAATGACCGCACCTCAACTACTGAACATATTTCTTTTTCTATAAGAAGGCATACTATGCACCTTTACAATAGTGAAACACCTTGCTCTTATGATACGCTTCTATGAAAAAAAAAATGCAATACTCTTTCCCTCATAAACGTAAAACATTCAATACAAATATTAAATTATTCTAACATAAACGATAGGAAATCCGAAATGAAAGTTAATAACACTGACAAAATATTGCATACAGGAAATACAAAATAAATCGTTGATCACGACTTATTTATCAACAAACGAAACGCCAATAATTTACCTAAACACCGTTCTATCAGCAACGATATTTGCATAAAATCGGCGATATCTCTAGACAATAAATAATATCGCCGATTCTACGTTTTAACTACCCTTAAAATACTGTTTTATTTATGCACGGCGCGGATGGCGTCGATGAGCGCGGATCAAATATTCCTGCTGTCGACCAGCGGACGACCTTCCTCATCGCACGAATGGAGCGTATACGTGCCATCGCCATCCATATGCCAGGAGATCGTCGAATATGCCATCCGCAAGTCAATGTATTGAATCAACACTTCGATCTGGATTGAGAGAACGGGTAGTATAGCTACACTTTTTGAGTGCCAAGCCACTAATATAATTGTAATCTTGATAATATTATGATACTTTTTTGATAAAAGGAGGTTGATACTATGATTAATATTCGTCCAGTTTCCGATTTAAGAAATAAATTCCCAGAAGTAGAAGAAACAGTTATAAATTCAAATACACCAGTATTCCTTACAAAAAATGGTTATGGGACTATGGTTCTCATGAGCATCAAACAATACTCCACTCTCACTGACGACACCGAAAGAAAACTCGACGAAGCAGATACTTTTGCCGCAAACACTTCTACGCGTCTTTCTAAAGCTGACGTCTTTGATAGCGTAAGGAGAAGGATTAATGAGCAAGAACACGTATAAATTAACCTTTCTACCACTATTCAAAGAAGATTTATTAGAAACAGTTGACTATATAACCAATACACTGCAAAATCCAAAAGCTGCTCACAGACTTGTTGACGATATAGAATCAGCAATCGATAAACGACTTGAATCGCCCCTCTTATTTGCTCCTTACCAATCATCAACAACACGAGAACACCCCTACTACAGGATTAGCGTACGCAACTTTTCTGTTTTTTACGTTGTCCTGGGTGACACTATGGAAGTGCGCAGACTTCTATATTCAAAACGAAATATTGACACACTACTGGAATAACTATTCCTAATAACTATCATTATTATGCTAACGATTATTAAAAAAGCTATCGTTAAAAAGTTTAAGATTGAGGGTGCGGACATTTTTAGACAGCCACACCATTCTGGAGACGAAATGGATAATATAATTATAAAAGAAGCTGTACCTGAGGATGCACTTGCGAGAATAGAATACTCAAAGAAAATCGGAGCAGAAACAGATAATTTGTCATTTGGAGCAGAAGGTTTTCCAATCTCTGTCGATGGAGAAGCAGAATACATTTGTTCGATTTTGAAAGATGAAAAATCATGTTCATTTTTTGCATGGAAAAACGGAGAGATTGTTGGAGATGTGAGCTTAAGCGCATTGCCAAGGAGAATGAATCATCGAGCAGAACTTGGGCTTACCGTTTTGAAATCAGAATGGAACAAAGGACTTGGAAGCCAACTTCTACAAAAAGCGATTGAATTTGCCAAGTCAAATGACATAGAAATTATTAACTTAGAAGTGAGAAGCGACAATTTGAGAGCAATCCATGTTTATGAGAAATTTGGCTTTCGTAAAATTGGAACATCTCCAGCGTATTTTAAAATTGCAGATTCATATATTGATTTCGACATAATGTATCTCGATTTAAGATAGACAAATCCTTATTTACCGTGTCCTTCTAAGCAACAGCTACTAAACTCTTTATCGTTTTCTGTAAATACATCTCATTTAAATCTCATCATATTTCTTTTTTAATTTATCCATATTATCAAGGTCAATCCACTCCTCGCTAAAACCACAGGCAGTGCAAATATACCTATCAACAGGTACTGCCGACATAATTGTATGGCCAGTCATAATATTATTTCCAGTCCCATAAGCCCCAGCAGATCCAGGCACAAATATAATTTCACTTCCCCCACACTTTGGGCATTTTTTCGTATTTTTCATAAATCCTCCTTTTTAATCTAATAATGTTCTTTTATTGTTTTGAAAAATTTCATAAAGATAGGAAGGAACGCATACCTATACATCAGGTATATATTTCTGCCAATTAAAAATTCTACGTGAAAAGAGACAGAACTACATTGTCTGTCTGTTTGTTTGTCAAAGATTTTGCCAGTTTTTTTCATGGCTTGTCAACCTTTTATGCTAGCTTTTCTTGAGTTAATTATACAAGAAAAATCTATATTGACTAGCCCTCATATATTGTATATTTGTTATTTACTCGTCTATTTTCATTACACTCCTATCAAGGAAGATAATATCAACCTTTCCATCTTGATGCACGGTTAGATAGTCAACCATGCTAAGTCAGACGTTTTCATCGAGCACAGTTAACAAGTCCTGTTTTTTCAAGTCCTCGATAAAATATTCAACCTCGTCACACCTCGCTTGCTTGTCGACAATGCTAGCTTTTACTTCCTTAAGGCTTGATTCTACAGTATTAAACCTGTTCACTAGACTCGTATATTTTTCCTCATACTCATCCTGGTTCTGCAATTTCCGTGCATTTTCATTGATACAGTTGTTAATCTTTTAACGATTACCCTAACTAATCACCGGCTAAACAGGACGGACATTGAGCCTGACTTTAAGATTCATAAAAAGAAGTGGCTATTACTGACAGAGATCAGTAATAGCCACCCAACGTGAGATATTCAACTATTGACTTGAACCAAACAAAATTCAATCAGTCTTTCGAAGGACAGTCTTAAGCGAGATTACTGTGACACCAATAGCAAAAGAGGTAAAACCAATTCTAATAGCAAGTGTGCCACCCCATATTAAGGCAAGCAGCATCGCGATTAAGGCAACCGTCAAGCCGAACATCGCCACTTCACGGCAAAAACGAACTAGCTTGTCCATTCCAAAACCTCCTCGTGCACATACTAATAATCAGGTTTCACTTTACCTTTTGAGCTATACTTTCCCACTTCACAGGGTGGGTGCAAAGTGTCGAATCGACTTGCATGGGCGCTTTGACAGAGCTTGAAATTGCATAACGCATTTCAAGCTCCTTCAAAGCGTGATTTGGCATGTAAAGTCCAGTGGACTTTACATGCCAAATCAGCCGAACGGCTACTAATAGCCGCGAGGAATAACATAATTCGCGAATGCACTTCGATTCGCTGAGCTTGCTCAAAGTTGAAAGCACAGTGTGCTTTCAACGCAAGCGAAGTACGTTAACATCCTGTGCACTCGACCCTAGAGCGTTGATATCTTCCCTCAAACAGCAAAACTTGAATTTATATATCTACTGTTTTAATAAGTTTGATTGCCCTTGATGATACTAACTCGTCTTGACTCATTTCCAAAAGGCTCTTTTTATCTACCCACTTATAATTAACCGTTTCTCCTTTTTGAAGAGCAATTGCATTTTTCTTACAATCGGTTACGCATAGATATTCAACATAAAGAGAGTGGTAAACATCCTGCACAAATCTTCCGATCTCCATAATTTTTGAAGCTTCAATACCTGTTTCTTCTTTTAATTCTCTTACTGCACATTCTAATGGTGTTTCATATTGCAATGCAGAACCACCTGCTGTCAACTCCCACATTCCACCGAATTTCTTTTCAAAATCTCTTTGCACAATAAGGTAAGTCCCATCTATATGTTTAACAATTACTTCGCCCACCAAATGATACATGCCGTCAGAAATTGGTTCTCCTCTCACTAATGTAATATTCTTTAATTTATTAAATTCTTTATCATACGCATCCCAAATCTCAGCCATAAAACCCTCCATAAG
>NZ_CAMYOS010000022.1:0-12542 GCF_947280595.1 uncultured Gardnerella sp.
ACCTGCACGCTGCCACATGCGATATTCGCCAACCGCAGTAAAGAGAACATCCGTGGAAGAGTTGAGTGCAGTTTCGCAAGAATCCTGAATCACGCCAATAATAAGACCAATAGCAACTACTTGCATAGCGATATCGTTTGAAATACCAAACGACGAGCACGCAAGAGGTATAAGCAAAAGCGAACCACCTGCTACACCAGATGCACCTGCAGCAGAAACTGCAGAAAGCACGGAAAGAATCACAGCCGTTGGAATATCAACGTAAATACCGAGCGTATGCGCTGCACACAAAGCCATAATAGAAATCGTTATAGCAGCACCGCTCATATTAATAGTGGAGCCAAGCGATATAGAAACTGAGTAATTATCTTTGTTAAAACCAAGTTTTTCGCACAAATTCATGTTTACAGGAATGTTCGCAGCGGAAGAACGCATAAAGAACGCTGTAACGCCCGAATCGCGCAAAGTCCTAAAAATAAGAGGATATGGATTCTTGCCAGTAAGAACGAAAACCAAAATAGGATTAATAACCAAAGCAACAACAGCCATAGTGCACACTAACAAAGCAATAACAGAACCATACTCGCTAAAAATACGAAGACCATTACTTGCGACCGTTGTATAAACGAGGCCCATAATACCGAAAGGCGCTGCGTTAATAATCCAGTGAACGATTTTTCCAATAGCAGATGAAACGTTATCAAAGAATGCTTTTGTAGAAGGTTCAGCCAAGCGAAGAGCCACACCGAATGCAATTGCCCAGAAGAGAATACCAATAAAGTTACCCTTAGCTAGAGCATCTACAGGATTAACCACTATATTTAGCACAAGGGAATTAAGAACTTCACCAATTCCTTGAGGCGACGGCGAAGATGCTGCTTCAACATGCGCAAATGTGAAATCAACAGGGAAAATCATAGCCGCACATACTGCTACGAGGCTTGCAGTAAACGTAGACAGCGCGTACAACACGATTACGAGCTTCATGTTGCCAACACTTTTCGCTTTTGCAAGCGCGCCAATCACCAAGCAAAATACCAAAATAGGCGCAACGGATTTAAGTGCGCTCACAAACAGCTTTCCAATAAGGTCTAGCACATAAACGTGGGCTGGCACAAAAATGCCAAGTGCAGCACCGAGAAAAAGACCTATAACAATACGCAAAATAAGGTCAATGCTATTCCACTTTTGAATAATCTTGTGCATGAGAGTCTCCTGTATTGTGGTTTGTGCAGTATATTTTATACTCTTTTATTTGTATTCATACTCGCAAGATTTTTGTTTTTATTTTTTACAGATTATACACATACATGCATATATATGCAAATCGTTGGATGTCAGCAAATCTTAGCAAAAGACGACAGGACTCAAAAGTAGTTTTGCACAAAATCACAACTTGGGTTACCACATAGCGACGAAATTAATCTAATCCGTAACGTAGCTCGTGTTTGGCAGCTGCGGCAAAACAACAAGTAATCCTGCTGTGAAAATCAGCGCGAGTATAGGCAAAAGCTGCCATTGGAACGTAGACGAGAATGCAAATCCAATCCAAGAACCAGTTGTAGCACCAATCGCAAACGCGAGGCGCGCCCAACCAGAAAACTTAGCGAGAGTACTTCCCTTAAACAGAATCTGACGCGCAACAATAATCGGCTCCACTAGCAACATTCCGCCAATTGCTTCAAGTAAGAATGCAAAGCACATCATTGGCAAAAGATTAATAAACATAAGGCAATAAGCAAGCAAGCTCACAGCAATACCTAAAATCGCAACTTTTCTTAAACCGAGTTTTTGAGACGAATGCGCATACAAAACGGACGCAAATACGCTTCCTACACCAGTGAAAATATACAATATCGTCAAAGAGTTAGAACCATATTGCTTACCAAAACCGAGCAGGATATAGGAAACAGAGCATGCAGGAATAAAAGCAACCAAAAGAGATCCGGCAAGAAGCATGATTTTACTCTTGAGTAATGGATTCGCGGATTGCTTAGCTGTAGATTTGTTAGTCACATCATTTGCTTGCGATTCTTGCGATACTTCTCCTTCTTCACTAATCGCTTGCGATTCATTCTCTACATCTTGCGACGCTCCCTCTACTTCGTTAGATGCTTGCGCAATGTCTTGCTTCATAATAAATCGCGTAGCGCAAGCCGCAAAAGAAGTCACGGACGAGAAAATCAAAACCGCAGGAATCGACCAGCTTGCAATCCACGAACCAAGCGGAGAGCCAAGCAGCGTTCCTGTAATACTCGCCAAAACGCTCACAATGCCACTGTAGTTTACAATCATGCCGTCATCGCCGCCTGCAGCATCAACCTCAAAAACTTCGCTAGCAATATCAATCACTTGACCAGTAATCAACAACGCACAAGAAAGAGCTACAAGCGACCACTTCCACGCAGGAGAACCAAGCATAAGAAGCGGTAGCAAACTGAGTACGCCTTCTACGCCTTCGGTCATAGCAAGAGCGCGAAAACCGCCAAGCTTATCAACAATCCAACCAGAGCATGGCGAAAGAAAATCGGCAACCGTCATAAAAGTCTTACGAAAACCAATCACCCAAGCCGGCAAGCCAACAATAATAATAGAAGGCAAAACCGAGCCTTCATACGCCTGATTGCCAAGCATAGAAAAACAGAAGCCAACCAAAGCCCATCGCAATGCTGGACTAATAGATCTCATGCGAATAAAAATATTATCTTTGCTAAAAATCGTCTTCACAGCAACCAGCTCTCCCCTAAAACTCTTTCAAAATAATGCAAACTTGCATGAATACTTACATGCAAACCTACATAACTACTCACATGATTACTTGCAAATTGCTATCCAACTTAAATAATTCACTACAAACTACACAAATCCAATAGCTTATTTAACAAATTTAATAACACAATACTCTCGTTTAAAAAAAAAGCAAAAATTGCATTATATCTTAGCGTATATCACATTGTTATATATGTTTTGGTGCATTTAATCACATAATTATACGTATTTTAGTGTTTTTTATCACATAATTATACGCATTGAGCAACGCTCAGCATAAAAACAACACTCTCGACGCACGCAGGACCCTTTGCTCAAAAGAGAAGAAAACAGTCTCACAAAATATTATGCTGCTACTGCGGTTCTTCTCCGTGGGCGCCACTTGATAACGAGAACAATATTGGTAAGTACAATGCCAACAACTACGCTTACACATACTAAGCTCGGTGTAAGCAGCCAAGCGAGAACACCAAAGATCAGCAGTCGAAGCAGTACAACAACAACTAAGAAAGGCCAACTTTTTGTTAGGCATTTCTGTTGATCAGCCTTCAATGCACCCATCAGAACCATAACCGCAGCCGCCACGCAAGAAAATAGCATATTGCCCAAGAATATGACGAGTAGCGTGCTCCAGCCAGCGATAGTACAAAGCATCCACCATTGCAGCATCAATGCAAGCAAAAATGTGACAACAGCATATACTGCTTCCATCAGCATATTCGCAACGATTAACGAGGAAAATGTTAAAGACACGCCTCTAGGAGTGCCTGTTTTACCTTCGCTCACATGCTGTAATGCAATCATGTTTCTCGCCTCGGCGCGCTTTACGCGCTCTTCTTCAAGCATTTGAACGCCAAGCTCAACCGATTTCTTTGAAGCTTCCTGTAATTGCGCATCCGTCATCCCGCGCTGCCAAGGCTTTTCAAAAACAAACAGCAACACACTAGTAATCGCTGCACCAATAATAATGCTTAGCAGCGTGATATCGGAAACAAGCAATAAAGCAATACCAGAAGTCACCAGAAGCCTTAACGCAAAATCGATGATTCCTATGAGTAAATCACCAGATCCGTCATCTGGTCTGCGATGCCTATCCCACTGCAGATACGCTGCACTTAGCAGCGAAAACACCACAACACTCAACGCGAGTATGACCACAGTTTCCCAACCTAGTACGCGGTGCCCTACGAACTGCTGTACAAGCAACGCAATAATAAGCGTGCAAACGCCAGCAACAGTTTCTGTAATCACATGACCCCAAAAAGCATGCTTGAAAAGCACTGGCCTTACATTCGTCTCACTCATCATCTTTCCTCTATATATTAATCCAATACCTTCTTGTTGTAACGTTTCCTCTTGATAAGCTATTTTTCACTTTGTTCTCCAAAATTCCACCATTATTTTCTATAACTCGTATGGATCCGATATTGTCATCATCGCATGTAATCAAAATTTTATGTAGATTCAAAGTCTCTTTACAATATGTAAGTGCCATAGAAAGCATTTTTGTTCCATAGCCCTTCATACATTCAGATTGCCTAACTTCGTACCCTATGTGACCACCATAGTTAATTAAAAAAGAATTTAATTCATGCCTAATATTAATTTCACCAATAAATTTTTCATTATCTATCAGCCAAAACGTAGTAGCTTTAACATAATTTTCAGGCAAATTTATACCATGTTCATAGTTATAAGAACTCTCTATAATTGTCTCAGGGTTTATAAAACGTCTTTCTGCATTCGGCCTAAAAATTTCATCTTCTTCATTTGCTTCTATATAACCTTGGATATATTTACTATCTGGTCTAATTAATTTCATAAGTTCCCCTTATTCTTAATATGCAATTCTAATAAGAATACAATTCTATTAAAATTAGAATCCATAATAGTCTGTTTAGCTTTAATAGTATTACTATTAAAAAAAAAACCACACATACAAGCCTTATTAAAGAAAAAATTTTTAATTTTTTCAAGTGCATACTATGGATATTGGGCGCACTTTTTAACGATAGGAAGGGCTATCGTTAAAAGGTTTAAGATTGGCTTAATAGCTTGATTTTGAATCCGAAGATACAACAATGTGAAGTCATAATCTGAATAGTGATTAAACTTTTGCTTTCATCTGCTTGCGTATGCTTGCAAACATTTTGTAAAATAAGGTCAGAAAGGACGCGAGCACAATGACAAACACAAACGCTGTATATGCAAGAATCGATACAAATCTTAAAGAAAACGCTGAAAACATATTGAACCAGCTTGGAATAACACCATCTTCAGCAATACAAATGCTTTACAGCCAAATCGTTTTACAAAAAGGCATGCCATTTGAACTCCGCTTGCCAGTTAATACGCCTACTGCTTTAGGCAGCTTAACAAGAGCCGAGTTGGATAAAGAATTACAAAAAGGCATCGACTCTATTTCAACTGGCAAACAATATAGTGCAGATGAAGTCATTGTTAACGACCCAAATAACTAATGCGCGATTTGGGTTAAAAAGTAACGAATGAAATAGCGTAATTTCGAACGTTATAAAACACACCCACCTAATCAGCCTTTGACATCAACGCGTTAAACGTTTTCTTACAACATGAAACAATATATGACTTACAACAAATATATTTTTTCTTTATCAACACATATTTGCGAAGTACGATTGTAAATTTGAGTTATATTCTCCATTTTTTCCACAAACACTTTTGTTTCCGGATCACGCAAAACAGCAAACTCCTTTACTGCTTTTGCCCCCATTGCATTAGCATTTTCATATAATCCGTTTCCTTTATCTTGTAAAAACTCATCAACAGAACCATCTTTAACTAAAGGAATACCACCAATTAGCTTACCAACAGCCGCACCAGCAGTACCCATAGCTTTCACAACGTTGACTTCCACTTCCGAATTACCAAGTTTTTCTAAATATAAAGAACTTTTTTCAAATTTCTCACGGTAGTCATCAGACAATTTCTTTATCTCATTTTCTGCATTACTAATGTACTCTTCCGAAAAATTACCACTTAACATTATTTCCATCAAAGATGATAGAGAGAAAATATACAACGACAATCTGTAATACTTAAACTTTTTCCCTAAATCAGACAACGTCGAATTTACGTTACTTTTATACACAATAAACTTCTTTAACAGAAGAATATCAGTAATCTTTTTCTGATAAGCAATAATGTTCTTTCTAGCACGATTCTTAATATCGATAACAAGCTTATGATTATTCGTAACAGAAATTTCATTATCCCAACTGCACTTATAAGTAGAAGCAATCCCCATCAATGACTCAACATCTGCCTCAATTTGTGACTCATTCTCAACTTCCATAAAGGTAAGTATCTTTTCCTGAGTCTCTTTAATCTTTTTCATATCTTTTTCAATAGAATAAATAGCCACAGCCATCATTAAAAGAGCAGGATTAAACGCAGATACTGTTTTCATAGAACCTTGCAAAGAATCCATCTTTGAAATCTGCATCATTCTAGAACCACCGTCAGCTTTTCTTAAAGATCCCCATAGATTCCCATTTTTTGCGTATTTTAGAGTATCACCTGCAGCTTTATTAGCAATCTTATAAAGACCATCCGTAGGAATGGTTATTGTTTGAGTAACTGTATTACATGCAGGAATTAATGACGATAAACCAGATCCAAAATTCAATAATTCAGATACTGGAACACTTAATACTTTATTGTTGTTATTGTTAAAATCTTTAACATCCACAAGAAGTTTTTCAGTAAAATCTACTAACGCATTTTCACTGTTACTTACCGAAAGCTCACTACTGTTACCCATAAGAACAATACTATCTGAAATAGTATCTGAAAGAAAATTATACTTCTATTTTTCTTACTCTCTTGAATACTATGAAACTTTGCAAACAACATTATCGAAATTAAATCCAATGGAAAGCAAACTTGACATTTACTTTCAAAACAATTATCTTATATGTAAAGCTAGCTTTCCATTAGAAAGGAGAATGTAATGTGAAAAATAGACTTGAACAAATTAGAAAAGAAAAAGGCATAACCCAGGAAGAACTTGCTGACGCACTCGAAGTATCAAGACAAACAGTCGGTTCTCTGGAAAATGGAAGATACAACCCGTCAATCATATTGGCATACAAAATTGCTAAGTACTTTGATTTAACAATCGAAGAAATATTTATCTACGAGGAGGATAAAAAATGAAAAAACAGAAAACCCAGAATTTTTGGTACATAGGTTATGTAATAGGTATTTGCGGATTAATTCTTGCACTGACTCTTAAACTGAATGAATCCGTCGAAATTGTATTGTCAGTTGTTTTTGTTGCGATTATCTCACTTTCACACGTAAAAATCATGCACTATAAGATGATGAAAAAAGACCACACATACAAAATAAATATGAACGATGAAAGAAACGAGAAAATCAAAGATAAAGTAAATGCAACAATGGCATTCATACTAATGCACCTAATGGGAATAATTGCCATAATTGCATTTATCACAAAAGCATATTTACCAGCTACTCTTTTAGCTATTTCAGTCGCCTTCTCTCCATTAATCATGTTTTTTATCAACAAATATTATGAGAAAAAATATTAAAACCAGACCCACCCTCCCATTTACTACTTATTACGAAGAAAACCAACTTTCATAAATTCTTTATCTCCAATACGGAACTTTTTACTATTAAACGCCACTCCCATAATTCTGCTAATAATATACTCATCAGTTATAAGCACGAAATACTGCTTATCTTTTTTATCCACCAAATAATACTGATCAGCCCCAAGAGTGGAAACAGCTTTACTGAAATCATATATGCCAAACAATGGCAATCCTCCAAGGAGAGTAGAAAACCATCCAACAAAATTATCCACCATTTTCTCAGATGAACTGTTATAAGTCTTAACAACAGTTAGCATATTGATTTCTGAGTCAGGATATTCATCTAGGACAATCTGCTCTTTAATTTTCGACTTCTTAAAACCGCTCAACCTACCGTCGAAACCATATTTATTGAGATTAATAGGCTTCTTAGTAATAGAAAAATCAACGCTATTGTTCTCATCCAAAAGATAATCAACACTCACGTTTAAAGCAGATGCAATAAATTTCAGATTCTCGATATCTGGCAAACCCCGATTCGTTTCCCATTTTGCTACAGCAGCACGAGATACCATCAATAATTCCGAAAGCTCCTCCTGCGTCAACCCAGCTTCCAGACGAGCCTTTCTAATTTTTTCTCCCAAAGATATAACACTACTCATAACACAACTCCTTTCAAATCACTTATTACACATCATGAAATTACTTGACGGAAACCAAATTAGTATTGAAACATTTGATTTAGATACCGTCTAATTACAAACTAACAAATAATTTACAACGGAAAAAGAAACAAGGTGAAACACTATAGTTACCAACTGTAACAGCATGAGAAATCAAATAATGTAGGGAACTTTTTTACGATTTTTACACTAATTTGTTCCCTAAAACATAAGCAACTAGAGCACACAAACACTCGACAGCAGAATAGCAAAATCACATCTAGAATCTCGAGAAGTAAGCTTAAATCCACCGCACGCTAAACCTTTTAACATTTAGTCCTACAACCACATTTCTAAACAAAGCCAATCGTCGCACTAATATCCCGCCAAACATCGGAACAAAATCCAGACAATCGTCGGAATGAAAACCCGCCAATTCGCAAGGAAAACAATGAAACATCGCACTTACGCTTTCAAATTAAACCTTTTAACGATAACTCTCGCAAACCCCTGCTATACAAAGGCAAATTTGCACCCACCTATTAAGCCCTTGACATCAATACGACAGTCTCGCATGTTTCAAGACTACCCTGATGATAACCCTCCATCACGAAGCTGATCTTAACGCTCGTCGCATGACGGAAGATGGCAATGGGGTTGGAACGTGCGTATCTGTGGCAGTGTAAAGGGACTACGGTAATCAATCCAAAAACATAAGTGTTTCAAGTATCAAGGTTTGAGACTCCGCTTTAGCCTTCTGATTTTCTTCTTCCTCTCCACCGAATTCAATGATCATTACTCCGGCATCAACGCGTATTCTGCGCCTTTCGAGACTCAGATAAGCGTAATTGTATCATGATCTATGTTTTCATAATCTATGTAAGAGAGTACATCTTCGAACTGCTCTAATTGTATCCTGGCTAATATTTTCGGCTGATTGTTCTGCCCGAACATAAACAGAAATAATGTTTATGTAACGATCTCTTGCCATAATAGCGGGATTCATTAATATCTTTCATCTGAAATTATATGCTCTATTCCACTATGCTCCGATTTAAGATATTCTTTCATAAATGTCGGGTAAGCCTTGCACTTATCAAGCTCATCTATAGGTAACCAATGCATTGTCTCTTTAGCACCTGCCTCTGTAGTACTATGGCTCGTAAAATCTCTTTTGCCCATGGGCTTCATCAAGTAATAGAGTGTAAGCTCATGGAAGTCTACTCCATCTAAGCCGGAGCTGCCGATGAAGAAGTGCTCGTGTATGACGGCAAGGTGATCTACTTCATAATTAAGACCTGTCTCTTCAAATACTTCTCTCTTAACGGCTTCTTCTGATGTCTCGCCCATGTGAACCGCTCCGCCAACTGAGTAGAAATAGTCGTCCTCATCATTTCTTGCAAATAGCACACAACCTTCTTCGACTATGATGGCTGCTGCTCTATATCTAAATGCTTTTTTATCGTTAATAAATCCGCAATTATATTCCATAGTTTACTCCTTTAGAAAATCTGGTAAATATTTGTGTATAATCCCTTCTTGCGAAAAATTCATTGTGTCCATCGATAAAACATATTTAGGATAATTATCCTTAACCAATCAATAAACGCCAAATTCCCTACTACGAGCATCTTCGCTAGCCATCAAATAAGCAACTTGATAACTTGGAGGAATAAGTCTTATCGAGAACAGAAGTAGGCTGGGTGTGGCTGTCTAAAAAATGTCCGCACCCCGACGGTAAAGCCTATATGCACGACATTTTAATCATACTTTCACTCCTTGGGGGTAATATAAGCGCAAGCATACCATATTTCGTCCGGATAACACCTGTTATTCGCCACAAAATCGACGCTGGAAGTCACTTATTTCTTTCCGAGCCTCCACACTTTGAGCACTACTTCTATTACTCCGTAAGTCAATGCGGCCAACGGCCAAACAATCCAACTTTTTCCCCAATCGGACGTGATGAAACTGTAGGCTAAATAAATGAAGATAATTATAAGCCAGTAAGCTTGTAGCAATAACCTAATCTTTGCAGGATAGACAATCTTTTTCTTCGGTTGCAGCAAACGGTAATAGGACGAGCGGATAATATTCGCCTGTACGAATAAATAAACAGCTGCTGCCACCAGGGTAATAGCGGTAACTACAAAAAAGCCGGATGAAAGTTGATAAAATTTCGGCACTGCATCCGAAATTATAAGAAAAATAAAGGCAACCATACATAAAACGACACCGCTGACCGTCCGCAGCACATACGACGGCATGAACCTCTCCAAGCGTTCTTTGAGCACACTGTCAACACCGTAAGCTGTTTCAAAGTCCTCTTTTTCCAAATATTGATAACGCTTTCCGTGGAAACTCTGAATAATAAAAATAGCTACAGCTACGGTAATAATCGCAACACTGAATGCTAAGCACATAGTTTTACCGACTTGCGCATTTACTGTAGGAGAAAGCAAAAGATCACTGCCAACCAACGGGATTGCCGCCAGAATACAAAGAAGAACGCCTAGAGCAACATAGGCGGCAAATGATATTCTGTGAGCAATATAAGCGGAGGCTTCTTCCAGCTCAATTACCCGCATGCGAACGCCGGCTTCTTCCTGGCAGGCATTTTCATCTGCGTTGACGTTCTTCCCCATAACATCAATTTCATCTTTTACCAGAAGATCTGTACTAACACCAAACAAACGGCTCAATGCAATTATCCGCTCCATATCCGGGATACTTTGTGCGCCTTCCCATTTGGAAACAGATTGGCGACTGACGCCCAATTTGTCCGCCAATTCCTCCTGCGACCAACCGTTTTGTTTACGCAGTTCCAATATTTTATCTGCTAAAATCATAAAAACATCTCCATTTCAAACTCGAATTCATCATGATCATGGTGAAATTATATCTGAAACAGCAGTTGCGCAGTAGCAAGTGCGATTGACAATTGCCGTTGAAAGCGCAATTTCTGCCGACAAATGAGCGCAACCGACCGCCAATTCGTTTTCTTTCATTTTTGCACCGCGCTTTCCAATCATCCTCACGAACGCAAGCAAACGCATCCGTCACAGCCTGCAAATCTTCGCCCTCAATACTCAACAAGCAACTTCTTAAACTCAGAGACCTTATTTTCTGGAATAACCAACAAGCCTTTACCGTGAGAAATCAAATAATGTAGGGAACTTTTTTACAATTTTTACACCGATTTGTTCCCCAAAACATAAGAAACTAGAGCACACAAACACTCGGCAGCAAAATAGCCTTAATGCTCATTGCAGAATGGAAGTTAATATTGGGAATATTGTAGGAGTATAGGCATCCAAGACAATTGTAAACAGAGAATTGTTAATTCTTTTGTTCAATAATTTTATCGGTAAATGCCTTTAAAAATTCTCTAGAATTACTCCAGCCTACGCCATTGTTTAATCCCGAGAAATCAAAACCAGATATTTTATCTAAAGCTTTACTACAAACCCATTCATACATTCCAGCCTGTTTGCTTTTATATATTATTAGGAACAATGGTTTCATTGCTTTTTTACCTAATAATATGACACTAATATATTGTTTAGAATATACTACATCGTTATACCATTGTCCTGTCAGCCAATAGAATTTGTCTTTGCGCCCCTTTTCATAAATTTCGTCGCATAGATTTTGTAATTGTTTAGCCACATACGTGAGAACCTTTTTATCTATGTTTTTTATAAGCAAAGTTTCATCAACACCATTTTTACTTACCTCTTTCCAGTCAACATTTTCATTATTTTCTGAGTGCCTTTCATTTCTTGCAGACTTTTGATTTTCTGTTTTTTGCTCTCTATTATTATCGCTAAAACTATTCTGATTCGTACAACCTGAAATAAGTGATATAAGGCAAACTACAATAGTCAAAAAAGCATAATGCTTGATATTCTTCATTTACGCCTCCTCTACAACTTAATCTTTACCTAATTGCAGCTACGATTCTCATGTTCAATCTTCACTCTGTTATTCAATATCATCTGCCCAATATTCATTCATCTCGTAGTACAAATCATCTTTGAGTTTAATAAAACTGACGGGATGTAAATTATGGACGAAGAATGCAGATACGCAGCCTACAAAATAACTATAGCTAAAAATCATCCGATAATCTACAGGATTTTATTTCCATACATAAACAAATGTGTGGCAAAATGAGTACACGCTTTAACAATAGAAGCGAGATATCGCAAAAAGGTTTAAGATTGGCTTAATAGCTTGATTTTTGAGCATAAAAACAACCTAGAGCCCCCCCCCTAAGACAAAGTATTAGTATAGTTGATGCAATTTTTTTACCATATATGAGACCATCGAATTGCTGTGTTTATTAACAAAGAATATTTTACGTTAATTAGATAAATAAATACATAAATTACAATTGAACTAGTATAGAAACATTCTATTTTTCATATAACATAGTAAAAGTAGTGAATAAATTACGAGGAGGTAATTTGTGAAGAAAAGATATATGTTGAGAAATATTTTTAAAACC
>NZ_CAMYOS010000023.1:0-9952 GCF_947280595.1 uncultured Gardnerella sp.
CCCGCGGTCTCAACCTTGGCAAGGTTGCGCTTTACCAACTAAGCTATGTCCGCAATGCTTTCTTGCTAACTATGTCAGCGCCGAAGCACGAGTAACTACTATACCCGAAATATTCTCAAATGCAACCCCTCGCCTATTTTGGCGTGTCGCTTGGTGCTGTTTGCGCGCTGGATGGCGGTTTGTTTCTGACATGTTTTGCTTATTACCATTACTTTCTCAGTTGGTTGACTGAGTTAGTAACAGTGTTTTGCTTACTACTGTTACTTTTTCAGTTGGTTAGCTGAGTTTTTAGCGGTGTTGAAGAACTTGGCTTATGCCCACGAATATTCACCAGCTTAGCTTTACGGACTCTTTCTGATTACCCTACATTATGTATTAATTTTTTTAAATTAAATAATTTAGTAAATAAGATTATATATGATACAATGATGGAACAAATGGATTGGGAGTACTCGGTCGGCGAAAGCTCTAGGCATCATGCCTAGAGCTTTTTGCTTTTTATTCTCGCTTAATCAATAAGGTTCCTTTTCTGGATAAACTTTTACTCCATAACCTTTAATTTCTCCATCTCTAGACCTCCTGATTTTATTTATCAATATGTCATACGCTCTATTAGATTGCGTAGGATGCAAATAACGTATGCCAATAGGTCTAGCAACTAGATCAGCTAACTGAAGACCTTGCAAATTAGCAGATTTACTTATGCAATTAAAATCAAACATTCCTTTAATGCCGCAAATATTAGAAGAATCTATAAAGCTATTAAAAGCCTTTTCAAGATTAGAATCCTCTTTCTTACCACGACTTTCAAAAATGATAGGAATTGTTTTACCAACTTGATTACGTTCCTGCAATTCATAAAAAATGCGCTCAATGCCAAAATTCATGCCAATAACATAAGGATTTTTAGGAGCATCATAATGAGAATATTTATTCTTATCGATCACTGTTGAAACAATCGTAAAATTAGATGACTCAATTATTTGATTTAACCTATTGAAGAATTCATTTCTTACAGTATCTTCCATAAGAATATTAAAAACTCCAATTCTTTTACGAATCTCACGCTCATGAAGTATAGGAATATTTGAACCGAAAAAATCAAACTTTAATTTAAGAATCTCTGGAACAACATGTTCCACATAATGCTTCTTTTCAAAGATACAAAAAGACAAAACAAACACAGGATACTGTTTGTCTATGCTAACAAGACTTTGGTCACCACTTTCATCAACAAAAACAATATAATCGCCAAAAGCATTTTTCTTCATGTCCTACTTCCCAACTCTCATATTTTGTATTCCCCAAAATAGTAAATATCACGAAATATTATACTAGTAACATAAATTGTACTAATAATTTTTTATTGAAAAAATAAGTATAAATCTAGAAGATATAGTTTATTTCAGTCGTTTTTTTTTATTTATATCTTGTATCAAAATTGTTGCGTTAAGGAAATAGTTTTGATACGTTGGTGTGTGAGGTTTTTTAAAAGCTAAGCTGATTACTTCTATTTTAAGAATATTTATAAGCTTAGCTTTACACACTTTTGGCCTATAACCCGAAATAACCCTAAATTGCCGCTTACCCTTAATGCGCATTGTTTTGGGAAAGTAAATATGCTAGAGGGTCGCACAAAACCGGCGACCCTCTGCTAACAGCAATCAACACTTCCTATAGTGAAGTGAGCTTGTCGTGTATACAAGCATATACAAATTTGGTTATTTTTACAAATTTTAGGAGTACGTGTTGCATTAATAATTTTTTAATACAAAAACATGCTATAAACATAGAAGAATATATTTGCAATGTATTAGCACAAATATGAAGTTGTTTTTAATATCGTTAATATTTTATGCAACAATTTGTAGTAAATAGAGCAGTAATTTATATGAGTTATGCACATTATTTTTCTAGGTTGATGGTTGGAATAATTATGTGTGATAATAATGCTATGTTAACTGCTTATATTGATGAATCTCATTCGCCTGTAGATAGAAAAATTGGCGGAGATATATATTATATTGGTGCGTTAATTGTTGACGAGCAGCAAAAAGAATTTATAGAACAGGAGCTTGCAAAATTAAAAGAAAGCGTTATACAAAAATTTAATGTTCCAAGTAATGTTGAATTTCATGGTCATTGCATGTTTCATTTCAAGGATGATTGGGAATGCATGAATGGACTATATGCGCAATCCACTGGTATTTATAAATCTGCAATGCGTATCTTGGCAAAATCATGCGCAAAAGTTATTATTCGCGGTGTTGCTGCTACTGAATTAAAACAACGATATAAAGAAAATGCTCATACACCTCACGATGTTGCACTTCAATATTGTCTCGAGCGAGTTAATTTTATTGCTGAATCATATAAAACTGATATAACTATTATTGCTGATAAAGTGGCTGATCCTGAGGCACATGAAGGTCGTATTAAGCAATACCAAAAGAATGGTAATACAGAGGGTTTTTATAATTCAAATCTTTCTCATATTGTGATGCCATTCCATTGGGAAGATTCAAGACAATACTTTGGATTGCAAATGATTGATATGGCATTATTTATCGCTTCGCGCGCTGCAATGATTGATAAATCATTGGAATCATCTCAACTTTCTCGTGGAGATAAAGCAGTATTAAAAACAGCTCATATAATTGACGATATTATTTGTAACAGTGGTGTATATTTCCCAATGAAGCATCTTATACAAAACGACATTTTCTAATGTAAATATGCTAGAGGGTTGCACAAAACCGGCGACCCTCTGCTAACAGCAATCAACATTTCTTAATATAAAGTCTGACTGTAGAAACTACAGATTTGCTTTTGAATTTTATGCAGTTTATTTGAACAAAATTCATTCCTTAGTCATGCGAATATAGGATTTGAATAGAATTTCTAGACGCTCGTCGTTATTAGAGCAAGGCTTTGTAGCACCAAAAGCAACGTCTACTATTTTATCTAGCTCGTCGTGAGCTTTGCGCAAATCTTGAGGCATGTATGTTGGATCATACAAGTCTGCTAAGGATTGGCCTGGGTGGTTCGCTCGTGCTTGAAGTATGGATTTACCTGCTTCAATGACTTTTGCTCGCATATCACTTGTAAGCTCTGGAAGTGGAAGATTATTCCACACAACTGTGTTGGAGAAGCGATTATCATTTTTTAATCTTCCACCAATTGCATCTTGCCAAGCCATAAACATAGAAGATTCTATAATTGCAAAATTTATACCATCCGGATCAGAGCAAGTAAATAATGAATCTCCAGCAATTACATTTGGTTCATGTAAGTCGCAGGTCATATATCCGCGTTGCCCACTAAAAACACGAGGAATGGCTAAATAATTAGTTTGTGGTTGAGCCTGCTGGCCAAACAGCCATGCAGTTTTGGCCATAATTTTAGTTGAGTTTGCAGTACTTATTTCCCGCATTTGACGAACTTTTTCGATGCGCCGAGAAATGAATTTCGATGTTCTCATTTCAGCGGGCTCAGCATCAACAAGCCATAAACACCATCGATCTATATCATTAATGAGCTCTCTCGCTCCAATAAATTTGCATACATATTTAGCAGCAATAGGGTCTTTCATTGCTTCATCGTATTCTTCGCGTGTATTAAGAATGAGATTACCGCCATCACGCGGCATTGAACCAAAGTTTGCAATTGACAACATTGGAGATAATGTTCCTAATTTCTGATTACGTTTTTCTATAAAAACATTTGGAGCATCAGAAAGATATCCATTTATATTACTGCAAACTGTCATGGTAGGCGAAGAACTGATGTTTTTATATCTAAAAAGTTTAAACTTGGTCTTCTGCTGAGTCATCCCAATAATAACTACGTGCACATTTGCATTATCGGTGGATTCTGCATCCCATTTAAAAGTTTGATGTGCAAAATTAACGTGCCAATTCAAATTTTTAAGAGTTTTAAATAGAAATGGGACTTGTATGCCTTGAGATATACTATTCGTCGAGACGAAAGCGAACGCTGATTTTGTGCCATCTAAATAATGAGCAGCTTTATTAAACCAGCAGGTTACATAATCAAGATTGCCATCATAATTTTCCCCCCATATACTTTTCATGTCTTCTATTTGGTCTTCCGACTTTTTATTCCTACCCACAAACGGCGGATTTCCAATAACATACGAACATTTATCTGCAGAAAGCAAATCATTCCAGTCGTATTGCAAAGCATTTGCTCTCACAATATTCCCCGAATCATGCAAAGGAAGATGCGGTAAAGCGCATTCAGCAATACTTTCAGTATCGTCTAAAGCTTGCTGCTCGGCAATCCACAATGCTGTTTTAGCAACGCACACAGCAAAATCGTTAATCTCAATGCCGTGGAACTGATCAATACTTACCTTTATGAGGCTATTCTTATCTCCTAAATCAACATAACCTTGACCACCAAGCATAAGTTCAATAGCCCTATTTTCAAGCTTTCTTAAGCAAAGAAAAGTCTCAGTCAAAAAATTTCCAGATCCGCATGCTGGATCTAAAAACTGAAGGCTCGCAAGCCTATCTTGATACTTCTCAAGTTGGTTTCTACGAACTTTTTCAGAAATTGTCTGATTGCTTTCAATCTTTTCAAGTTCTTTTGTTAAATCATCTAAGAAAAGCGGATCAATCAACCTGTGAATATTTTTCACAGTAGTGTAATGCATTCCACCTTTTCGCCGTTGGTCGTGACTCAGTGTTTCTTCCATCAAAGAGCCAAAAATAACCGGGCTGATTGTATGCCAATCAAAATCATCACCGGCATGAAGAATAGCGTCTTTAATTGATTCGGTAAGTTGCGGAATTTCAATATTCTCACGGAACAATCCACCATTTACATATGGGAACTGCTTTAGCTCATTTTCAAGATACTTGTCCCTATTTTCATCATTAGTGTCAAGCGTATTAAATAAATCAATAAGTTTCCTACGAAGGTCGCTAGCTTGAGCGTTATGAATATAATTACTGAAAATATGATTCTTAAACAAGCCAGCATCTTCAGCATATAGGCAAAACACTATACGAACAGTTAGTAACGCTAAAGAATGATGTTCTTCTTCACTATCTGGAGTCGAATACTGCTTCGCTAGCTCATTGTGCAAGTTAGCTACTAACAATCCAGCTTTTTCGGAAAGCTGTTTTTCAATATAGTTTCGTGAACGATTCTCGCTAAAAATATTGCGGAACACTGTTAAATGTTCAGTAAGCTTATCTAACGTAAATTCTTCAACCGGTGACTTTTCAGCTCTAGGGTCTTTCTCAATATCGTAGAAACGAAAAGTATTGAAATTGCAGGTACAAATAAAAGTAGGCTTTTTGCTAGGCGGAAGATTATCGGAATATCTCACAGCTTGCTCAGCAGGAGTGACGAGTTTGCCTTGACGTTCCTCAGGCTTATCAAGATCAATATTCTTGCTTTTCTGCTCAACAAGAAAACGAGAATCAGGGCATAACATATCAATGTAGCCGCCACCAGCAGTACGATACTCAAACTCAGTATCGCTTATTACATTTGGCACGTCCAAAACGTTCTGCATAAGGTCAAGCCAAAACTTCTGTGTTTCCTGCTTTTCGTCGCCGCGACCTTGCCAGTGTTTAATAAAGTCGACTGCCTTTTTATGCTGATCTGCAATATTCATGCGTCTATTATCTACTGAACCACGGATTAGCTATGTGCTTATTGTTTAGTTTTACAGTCAAACACCGCATGTCCTGCTAGAATTGAAGTGATTGAAAAATGTTGAAATGTATCTAAAAAATGGACTCTACTCGATAATAAAATAAATGGTAAAATAGAGATTTTTCTGTGCTAAGAGAAATATAAAGAAAGATAAGGAAGTTTATTATGCAAATAGTTGAAGGGATACCAGAATATTTATATCATTACACTAGTTTGAAATCGGCAAAGTTAATTTTAATGAATAAGACTTTGCGACTAACTTCACTTGAATGTATGGATGATAAAACTGAAGCAATTACTGGTGAGGGTCGTAATTTGGGGAAATTTATTTTTTCAAGCTGCTGGAGTGAGAATAGAGAAAGCATACCACAATGGTCTATGTATGGAGATTCTAGTAGAGGCGTTTGCATAAAATTAAGAAGTTTTCCTTTTAAAAATAATTATGATGATTACGTTGAGCATTGCATTAATAAAGAAGATAAACCATTGGAAAAATCAACGGATGAAACTTTTATAGTACCTGCGCAATATTGTTTTGGATGTAGATTTAAGCTAATTCCGCAATTTATTATAAGTGACAAAGATAGAGACATCCTTACCCAGCGCTTAAATGCAAAAGTAACATATACAGATGATGAATCACTTATCTATCCTAAATGCTTGAGACAGGATGGTGGATTTTTTTGTTTTGATACGAATGTGTTAGGGAAATATAAAAGTACTGAGTGGAAATTCCAAAAAGAATGGAGATACTCAGTAACATATATTCCATTTGACCAAATAAAATTTTTTAGTGATAAGAAATATAGTGCTAATGTTGGTCAAGAAGTCTTTAATAACTTATTATCAAATAATCAACCTATTGTTCATTATCTAGACTTTAACATTGATGATAAATATTTTGACGATATGGAATTGATATGCGGCCCAATGATGGAAGAATTTGATTATCAAGAATTAGTGTATTTTGCAAAAGGTATTAATCCCAATATACGTGTTGTTAGAAGTAGATTGTATAACAAATGGAAAAGTAAAATCTGAATCGAAGTGACTTATGTTTATTGACCTTGTATTTATTTTTAAAAATAAAGATGTCGAAAGTAATATTGGTTCATTTAAGGGAAATTTCGCAGGATTTATTCCATCTAAAGAGAAAACTCGGTTTTTTAGATATACTTTTTCCGCTTACCCTAAACATCGGGTTATAGACCAAAAAATCAAAAGACCCGACTTGGTCCGCATTGTTAAGAGGCGCGTCGGGTACTGTTAATTATTGTAATATACCGTTGGCGGTTATTTGTCAATTTCAATGAAATAATGTTTATGTAACGATCTCTTGCCATAATAGCGGGATTCATTAATATCTTTCATCTGAAATTATATGCTCTATTCCACTATGCTCCGATTTAAGATATTCTTTCATAAATGTCGGGTAAGCCTTGCACTTATCAAGCTCATCTATAGGTAACCAATGCATTGTCTCTTTAGCACCTGCCTCTGTAGTACTATGGCTCGTAAAATCTCTTTTGCCCATGGGCTTCATCAAGTAATAGAGTGTAAGCTCATGGAAGTCTACTCCATCTAAGCCGGAGCTGCCGATGAAGAAGTGCTCGTGTATGACGGCAAGGTGATCTACTTCATAATTAAGACCTGTCTCTTCAAATACTTCTCTCTTAACGGCTTCTTCTGATGTCTCGCCCATGTGAACCGCTCCGCCAACTGAGTAGAAATAGTCGTCCTCATCATTTCTTGCAAATAGCACACAACCTTCTTCGACTATGATGGCTGCTGCTCTATATCTAAATGCTTTTTTATCGTTAATAAATCCGCAATTATGTTCCATAGTTTACTCCTTTATTTTTTATCTAATGACTGTGACTTATGGTTCAAATGCAAACAAGTTCCCAATCTTAATTGAAAATCCAAGTGATTGATACATTTGTATATCACATTGTGCACAAGCAACAATCATTGAACTTATTGCACTCAACACTAGAGCGTTGACATGTTCCCACACACAGCCAAACTGCGCTCAAAAACCACGCTAACCCAGCTTACAGCTGCCACACGCTAAACCTTTTAACGATAGTCCTCGCTAACCCCTGCTACACAAGGGCAAAATGCACCCACCTATTAAGCCCTTGACATCAATACAACGCTCTCGACGTGGATTGAGAGAACGGGTAGTATAGCTACACTTTTTTGAGTGCACACTATTGATAGTGGGTGCACTTTTTAACGATAGAAAAAGCTATCGTTAAAAGGTTTAAGATTGGCTTGATAGCTTGCTGAACAATCTTACGTAATAATCAACGTGCCACTAGCATTACACCCACTACCCATACGCGAATCTAATCCTTATTTAATTAACTAAATCCCATATTTATTACCTAAAATCCTATATTTGTTAAAGTACCTTTACGCTGTTGAACCGCCACACCAACATTCCATATGATCACACCAACAATTGCCCATAACACGCCAACAACAAGAATCACAAGTAGCGATACGCCAACATTTACAGAACCATCAACTATACTACGAGATGCTTGAGTAACATGAGTTACTGGAATCACATATAACACGTATTGCATCATCTTAGGAAATACGCTAATTGGAGCAATAACACCACAAACAATAGGAAGTATTGCACTAAGCGCGTTAGAAATAGTATAAACATCATTCATCATCATGCTTATAGCAGCTATAGCAATACCAAATCCCGTAGAAGCAACAGGAACAATAAGGAACAACAGCATCAACGCACTCATATTAATCACAAAGAAAGCACTCGGGCTTACTACAAGCATTGTTATAAACAAAGTCACAGCATCACTCACTAAAGAAATAGTCACGAGCGCAATAATACGACCGAACCATAATGGTAATGCAACTTTCGCGCTTGTAAGCACGAATGGTGTTGTTCCTTCAAAACGATCCCATGCTAGTGCTTCTGACACAGTCATACTTGTGGAAATAGAACACGCGCCCATAACAGCAGCAAGAGTTGATGCAATCAAACTATGGTTAAAACCCGCGCTAGTCGCATAACTAGCTGCTCCATTGAATCCTCCGCTTACAGCTCCAGCTAGAAAAACGTATAAGAATGTAGATAAAAGAGGCTCAACAATCATACGTATAACAGCAGTATTCCAACTATTTAAGCTAGGTATACTCTGTATACTCACTCTTGCACCAGTTCGTATACTAGATAACACGCTCACGTGACCATACTGAGAATATTGATTATATTGATGCAATTCAGCGTACTTATTATTTTGAATAATTTTATTTCGCATAGTTTCAACCTGATTATTATTTCGTATCATATTATGTTCAAACTTCCATTAAGTGTTGCAAGTCGAATAGCATGACGTAACATAAAACCTGCAATAACAAGCAAAACGCTGGATAATACAACGCATAACACGATTGCTAACACAGTAGTAGCATTAAACGCTTGCGCATGAGCCACCCACACTGCAGACGTAAGCGGATGAATAAACGCAATAACGCGAGCTGGCAATGGCATTGATTCTACAGGAATCACTATTCCACAAAGCATCCATACAGGAATTAAAATCAAACCTTCATAAACTGTAGCTTTACGGCATAATACAAAAATTCCAGATAATACTGCAGCAGAAGCTACGCAAGCAAGCATAGAAAGTAAGTATCCAACTAACTGCGTGAATGTTATCATAAAGAACCCATGGCAGAAAACAGCAACGGTAATAATCGCAAGCGGCATACCAATGCACCCAAGTAAAGCTGCGGATCCTACAATAGGAAGAAACACTGCAGCAGGTGAGATAACACTTAAAGTTAAATATTGTAATGTTCCTAAATAACGCTGGTATCCAATAATTCCAACAGCAGTAGTTGTAGCAGTCCATAATCCAGCTATAGAAGAATCAACCCAAATATTATTAAGACAATTAGCACAATCATGAGAAAAACCATAGTATGAAACAATTTTCATCAACGCAAAACATACTGGAGCAAGTATCGCATTTTGCAAGAAAAACGTTGTTTTTGCTAAGCTTTTAAGCTGAAACCACATGCCACGAATCACAGAAGCGTATGAATGAGTAGAAGTATTCATATTAAGCCTCCTACTTACTCAATGAAAGTGAAGAAGACGAAGAAGACGGCGTAGCAGCAGAAGTAGAAGTAGAAGTAGAAGTAGAAGTAGAAGTATTTGATGCAGAAATATTATCATTTTGCACAATAGCAAGATACGTTTCTTCCAAACTTGCAG
>NZ_CAMYOS010000024.1:0-8882 GCF_947280595.1 uncultured Gardnerella sp.
GCGATTTCCTCGTGACGTCCGTGAACCATTGGGCGCTGAACAGGATTGCCCAAGTATCCGCAAGTACGCTTAGTCACATTGCACTTATCAGGATCGCTATTGCCGCACTCAGGGCAACGGAAACCTTCCTTAGTTGGCTCAAAATCGCCCTGGAATCCGCAAACAAAGCAATGGTCGATTGGAGTATTCGTACCCAAATAACCAATACCAATCTTATAAGCATAATCCCAAACAGCCTCCAAAGCTTTAGGATTTGCCTGCAAGCATGGGAATTCACAGTAGTTAATGAATCCACCAGAAGCAAGATACGGGAAATCAACTTCATAGCGAAGCTTTTCCATAGGAGTTGGTTGCAACCAAACAGGATAATGGAAAGAATTAGTGTAGAAATCGTGATCTGTTACGCCTTCAATGCGACCGAACTTTTGACGATCCATACGGTTAAAGCGGTCAGTCAAGGACTCAGCAGGAGTTGAATAAACAGAATAATGGTAACCTTCAGCTTTAGACCACTGTTGGCATAGCTGATTCATACGGCGAACCAAGGAAAGCGCAAATTGCTTGCCATCCTCATTCCAACTGTGATCTTGCATCCAATCCTTGCCATAGAACACAGAAGTAGCTTCATACAATCCTATGTATCCTAAAGAAACCGTAGCGCGTTCATTGCGGAACAGCTGATCAACACTCTCGTTAGCTTCCAAACGACCAAAAGCACCATATCGGAACAATGTTGGAGCGTTCACTGGAGTTGCCTGTTTACAACGCATAATACGGAATCTCAATGCTTGGTGAGCAACTTCCATTCGCTCATTAAAAAGCTTCCAGAACCTATTTACATCTCCATGAGATTCAAGAGCAATACGAGGAACATTGACTGTCACAACGCCAAGATTCATACGTCCATCTTCAACATCCTTACCAGTTTTTGGATCAATCCAACCTTGAAGGAATGAACGGCAACCCATAGGCGCTTTGAATGAGCCAGTAATTTTAACAATATTCTCATAGAACACAACATCTGGATACATGCGCTTTGTAGAGCACTCAAGAGCAAGTTGCTTCAAATCGTAATTAGGGTCTTGAGGGTCTGCATTTACACCATGCTTAATAGTAAATACAAGTTTAGGGAAGATTGCAGTGTGACGATCTTTACCAAGTCCGCGGATACGATTTAGCAATATAGCACGCTGGATTTCACGAGCAAACCAAGAAGTACCTAAGCCAAAACCAACAGTTACAAACGGAGTCTGACCGTTAGAAACACGATTAGAGTTGATTTGATATTCCATAGTTTGCATAGCGTCATAAATAGCTTTGCGCGTCATAATCTTCGCGTAAATTTCACGAATCTGATCAAGCTCACTCAAATTATCGTCAAATGGCGCGTCAGGTGGAAGAGGATCTCTATCTGAACAATGAAGATTCTTTGGTTCTTGCGCTTTCAAACCATCAATCATATCTTTAGCGACTTGAATTGGAGTTGAATCAGGAATCATTGCTTTTGCCATGGAAAGATTCTTGTCATAATCGCACTTTGCATAACGCTCAAGCATTTCGTCAGTGCGATTAACAGTCTGACCACCGTATTGCGCACCAGCAATATCTTTAATAATCTGAGTAACTTGAGTAGCAGCTGTACCAATTGACTTCGGACTATCCATCATAGCGTTGCCAAGAGCGAATCCCTTAGCTAACATGTCACCAAAATCTGGAAGTGAGCAATTACTCATGCAAGTAAAAGGCGAATAATCAGCATCATGGAAGTGGATATCGCCTTTCATATGAGCATTAGAAACAGCGTGAGGAAGCATAGAGAATGCAGATGCTTTAGAAACAGCTCCAGCAAGAAGATCTCTTTGAGTTGCATAAACATTTGAATCTTTATTTGCGTTCTCACGAACCAAAGATTCATCACGATTCACAAGGCGATTAACAGCTTCATTGATATCCGTAGCTTTAGCACGATCAATATCTCGATTTAGTCGATAGCTTGTATAGCAACGAGCGACCTCATACAAATGATTTTCAATAAGACTGTGCTCAACCAAAGTCTGAATGTCTTCAATTTTTGCTGGACCATTATAACGATCTTGAATCTCAGCTTCAATATGATCCGTAATATCTCGAATCATCTGCTCTTCTTGAGGACCAACTTCTTTGCCTAAGTCCTTAAAAGCAGCTTTAATCGCCATAATTATATTCATTGGATCAAAATCAACCACACGACCATCGCGCTTCTCAACAAGTACACGAGATTTCTGCGAATCACTAGAAGAATCATTTCCTTCTGCGATAACTTCATCTTTTGATGTCGATTCTAAAGTCGTTTCGTAGACCTGCATTGTACAGACCTTTCTTGATTTCTCAGTTTTAATTTAACTTCTACGATTTTGCCGTAAAATGAATGCCAAAATCAAACAAAAATCATGCTTAATCTTGAGCAACTCGATTAACTATAACCCGAACCATATCCAATATCTAGTGTTAAAGCAAAGAATCCTCACAATATATAGTGATTTATGTAAAATCCTTTATTTTTCAAGCGCGTCTTAAGCGTGTCGTACGAAATCGCTCGAAATTAAACTGTAAAAATTACTATTTTTAGTTAAAATATTTATTATTTTTATCACTAAAATCACCAATATCCTAATTCATAACTGAAGTAAATTTATATACAAAAAGAAGAAAATGTGAATACACGCCGTAAATTTAGCGCACTTCGCGACGATTTGATATATTGAGTGACGTGGAACAGACAGCTTTTCAACATGCAGAAGAATTTGGATTCCAATCCGGAGATGTCATACAACAATGGCTATGGGATGACGATGTCGATGATGCCATTTGTACAAATATTGAACAACTTACTGGCGTAGAACTTGTAGATGAAGATTATGATTCTGCAGTAGATGGCGTAATCATTTGGTGGCGTGATGGCGATGACGAAGATGAGCTTGCTGACACAATCATGGATGCCACTAACATGCTAAGTGATGACGCTCCAATGTGGGTTCTCATTCCTAAGCCAGGGCGCCCAGGAGCTCCAAGTTCAAGCACTGTTCAATCTGCAGCAAAAACAGCTGGAATGAATGCAGCAACTCCTCTGACTGTAAGTGCAGACTGGAATGGAATTCGCTTACGCGCTTTCGGCAAAGGTCAAAGCAAGTAACTCAAAGAAAAGCACACGCTCCTTGCGCATACTTCTATGCGCGCTTGAGCGCCTACATGAAACTCGTTAAGCACTTACATGCAACTTGTTAAGCGCGCGACTGAAACTTCACAAGTATGCGTAATTATCTTTAGAGTACACTTAATATGCAAGTCACAAATCCGCGCACTTTAGGGTATGCTTACAATTCACTTAGCTACACACACGTCATAAACTTACATGTCTGACATTAAAAACCATCTGCTTTTAACGTAAGCACGTTTTACAATAAAGTAGTTATTTGGCTTCAACTCAGTCATATAAGACAAGTAGATTAAACAAAGGAGTCTAGGATGAAACAGCTATCAATTAAGCCAACTATTCACAAATTCGACAATGCTCTAGATTTTGCAAAAGAGTTTAATCTTAAAGAAGGCGACTTAGTTATAACTAACAAATACATTTGGGAGCCATATTTTGGCAATTTAAATCTTGATTGCGATGTGATTTTCCAAGAAAATTACGGTAAAGGCGAACCAAGCGATGCAATGGTTGACGCAATTATGAGCGATATTCACACTCCTGCAAAACGAGTGATTGGAATTGGCGGCGGCACAGTTTTAGATATTTCTAAAGTTTGCGCACTAAAACATACTAGCCCACTTGAAGATTTAGTTGACGGAAAGATTCCTGTACAAAAAGGAGCAGATCTTATTCTTGTTCCAACTACTTGCGGAACTGGCTCAGAAGTTACGAACGTTGCAGTGTTCTCGCTTACTAAGCGCAATACCAAGAAGGGTTTAGCAAACGATGCTTGCTACGCTAGTGACGCAATTCTTATTCCAGAATTATTGAAAAGCCTTCCAGACTACGTTTTTGCAACAAGCTCTATTGACGCTCTTACACACTCAATTGAGTCTGCACTTTCTCCAATTGCAACTGATCTTACGAAAATGTTTAGCTATAAGGCTTGTGGTCTTATTTTGCAAAGCTATATGAAAGTTGTGAACGCCGGAGATAACGCGAAAAAACAAGTTGTAGACGATTTGCTTTCAGCAAGTCTTTACGCTGGCATCGCTTTTGGTAATGCTGGATGTGGCTGCGTTCACGCTATGGCTTATCCTCTTGGAGGTACTTTCCACGTTGCTCACGGCGAAACAAATGCATCTCTTCTTACAAGCGTTTTACGCTATTATGCTAAACACGATTGTGAAAATAACGAAAAAAACAAAGACAGCGAAAAGAACAACACTGAACTTTCTAAACTTTTCGAATTTATGTCTAACATTCTTGAATGCTCTAAAGATGATGTTCTAGATAAGCTTGATGAAGTGCTTAACACAATTCTTCCTAAGCATAAGCTCCACGAGTATGGCATGAAAAAAGATATGATTCAAAGCTGGTCTAAAAGTGTTGTTAAAGAACAGCAACGCCTTTTGAAAAACTCATATATGCCGATGAGTGAAAGTGCTATTGAAGAAGTTTATACATCTACTTTCTAAAACCGCACACTCACACCAACCACTCGCTTTAGAAAAATTAAGTAATAAACTAATGAACGCAAGCAATATTTAAAAAAAAAACAACTAATAGACATCACAAATTATATACATTGCAAAGTCTATTAGTTGTTTTTGAAAGAGCTAAAAATTATTCAATAACTTTTAGCTCTTCCAACCGTGGCTCACCTAAAGGCAAGCTAGTATCAGAAGGGAAGAATCCGTCATTTACTCTAAAGCTTACATAAACTTTTTTTCCAATATATTTTTTCATAGCTCGTTCTGCTTCACTATCTTTTTCTAATGCAAACATACTTGCATCTTTAGGTTTAGGAGTATTACCCATATCTCCGCTATGATTTAAGAGAATGCTTGATTTATTATCAAAAATAAGCAGCATAAAGTTTTCACGACTGTGATCATAACCGGGATTAGGATCTGGCATATTCTGCATTTTAAGAACCTGATCATATGAAAGAACTCTCACAGTTCCGAAAACAACTTGTCGCCCACTCGCTTTTTCGTCCTCGATCTTCTTAGCTAAAGATTTAACATTCTTAGATTTTTTATTCTCTTTCTTAGAATTCTTATTCTTCGATTCAAATTTTCCACTTTTTCTACTTATAGACTTCTTATAAGTATTATCTTCAGTTTTAGCTAAATCATCGAGAATTTTAGTGTTATTTACACTAACAAAATTGATTTGTTTTACTTTATCTTTAGGAGAATCAGTAATTATCCCTGACCAATATTTCTCTTTTTCAACAGGATTACTATTTGCAATATTCATAGTAACTTTATAAATTTCAGCTTCACCTGTTCCGCCAGACAATTCAGTGTATCTTAGCGCATTAGTATTTACATATTGTTCTACAAAAACTCTAATTCCATTTGAAACATACATACCCTCATGAATTAAGTCATCTGAAGAAACAACATCACTGTAGTCTTTATTTACAGTAAAAAGCTTCAAAGGATACATGTAATTAGCATCTTTTCGAAGAATAAAATCTGGAACATCTCTATTACTCATATTGACCAATGCATAAGAATACTTAGTTTCTTTAGGATTATTATCAGAATCCTCAGTTCCTTCAGGATCAAAATTATATTTACTAGCATTTGCTAAAACTTTTTTATACAATGCAGCAGTTTTTGCATTATGAACGCATACTTTTTCTATCGATCCAGATTTTTTACTACTCTGCTTACTGTTTGAACATCCAGAAAACAGAGGTATAACTATTATTAACGTAAATAATAAAATCAAAAATTTTTTCAATTTCAACATATTTAACATAACTATTGCCATCCTCAATTATTAAAATAATTTTGAGCATACGGAATACGTAGTTTAATACAAACTAATAATATTTTTTGCACATATCACGTCAGTTTTTATATAATTCAACAAGTGTAGCTACATTATTGAAAATTAAGCGTAACAGGAGTCTAACGAATATGTGTCTATCTTATGAAAAAGATAATTCATTAAAAGTTATTTCAATCGTTGGCCCAACTGCTTCAGGCAAAACATCTTTAGGCATTTTGATAGCTAAACGTTTAGCTAAAAATGGAGTTAAAGCTGAGATTATTAACGCAGATGCTTATCAAATGTATAAATATATGGATATTGGTACAGCTAAAGCAAGCGCAAAAGAACAAGCTGAAGTTCCACATCACTTAATTGATATTATTGATCCAGAAGAAACTATGAGCGTTGCTCGCTTTCAAACTTTAGCTAGAAATTGTATTCATGAACTTCAAGATCGTGAAATACGACCAATTTTAGTTGGCGGAAGTGGATTATACGCACGCGCCGCAGTTGACGATATTACTTTCCCTGGAACAGATCCTGAAATTAGAAAAGCTTTAGAAGAGCGTGAGCGGAAAGTTGGAGGTCTAGCTTTATTTGAAGAATTAAAAGAAAAAGATCCAGTTGCTGCATCTAAAATGGACGCACGTAATCCACGGCGTACTATTCGCGCTCTTGAAGTTATTGAGCTAACAGGTAAACCATATTCCGCAAGTCTTCCGCGCTATAAGTATGTGATTGATTGCGTACAAATTGGATTAGATTTGAAACGTGAAGATTTAGACAAACGAATTGATATTAGAACTCAAATAATGCGAGAAAAAGGTTTTGTAGATGAAGTTCTTAAAATTCGGAATCGATTAGGCGTTACTGCTTCTAGAGCTCTTGGATATCAGCAAATTATCAATTATTTAGATGGATTATGTAGCGAAGACGATGCTTTCGCAGATATTGCACAAAAAACTAAACGACTTGCACGTAAACAAATGGGCTGGTTTGGACGCGATGCTCGCATTCATTGGCTGGATGCTTTAAGACCAGATCTTACAGATGCTGCTATGTCAATTATTCATGATGCAGATTCAACTAATTATTTAAATACTAACGTCACTCAACATCATCTTGGCGATACATTTAAGTAAAGATTAGCAAAGATTAGTAAAGATTAGCAAAGATTCTCAGGCAATTTCAAAGCTTTATGTGTATGATATAAAGACGTGATACTTGATCGTCATAACCGCGTAAATTCCGCAGAGCTTTATGCACGTCTGCGAAGCACCGATGCAAAGGTAGCAGAAGGTGACTATATATCAGAATTGCCTAATGATCAGATAGATGACTTCGTAAACATGATGCAAGTTTATGAAGGAGCTATGTATGAAATCAGCACAAAGCTTGAAATTCTAGATAGCGAATTCCAAGTTCGCTTCTCACACGATCCTATTCATCACATGGAACGCCGTCTAAAATCTGTGCATTCTATTTTTGAAAAACTTCATAGACGTAATCTAGATATTTCTACTCATGCTATACGCGATAACCTTTTTGATGTTGCTGGAATACGAGTTATATGCAACTATCGCGATGATGTTTATGCTGTAGCTCAATATCTTTCTGAGCAAACAGATATTCAAGTTCTACAAGTAAAGGATTATATTAAAAATCCTAAGCCTAATGGATATAGGAGCTTGCACGTGATTTACGCAGTTCCAGTATTCCTTTCTTCCGGCGCTCATTACACGCCTGTAGAAGTCCAATTCCGCACTATCGCAATGGATTATTGGGCCAGCTTGGAACACGCTTTGCGTTATAAAGCTGATTTACCAGATAGTAAGCTTGCAGAACATTCACAAACATTGCTTGATTGCGCTTGCAATTTGCAAAAAATTGAAGCTTTAATGCAAGGAATCCACCGCGATATTAACGGTACTCCTCGCGTAGAAAATGCACCTCATTCATAACTCATAAGTTCTAATAATGTAAAAATGCAACTATACTATAGTTAATTCAACTGTGATACTGTTTACTTTTACATACATAAGTTTCGAATAGTAAGGAGAGATATGACATATTACAATCAACAGTCATATGGAAACTCACAACCTGTTATTGACACTAATGCTGTTTACGCATATGAAAAAGCAAAACACACGTCAATAACTAAAGTCTATGGCGAAATGACAATTGGCTTGCTAGTAACTGCGCTTGTTGCAATGTATACACAAACAACTCACGCATTCTATTACTTTATTCAAAGTACTGGAATGTTTGGTTGGATTGGCATTGTACTTGTTCAAATCATATTGTCGACTGTTTTAGGCATACGCATCTTCAAGATGAGAGTTGGAGTCGCGCGCGCTATATTCTATATTTACGCTGCAATTACAGGATTTACTTTAGGAGTGATTTTCGATATTTTCACCACAGCTTCTATAGCTTTAGTGTTTTGTCTTACAGCAGGATTCTTCCTGTGCTTAACAATGCTTGCACTTACTACTAAAGTCAACATGCTTAAAGCTGGACCAATTCTTATGGTTGGCGTGATAGTACTCGTTATCTCACAACTCGCACTATCATTCTTTGCTCCATCAGATAACTTAATTAAGATAGTTGCTGCTATTGGAATATTACTTTTTGCTGGTCTTACAGCTTATGACGCTCAAAAAACGCGTGCTTTGTTTGAGCAATATGAAAATGAGCCTGAAGCTATAAAAAGATTGTCTATTTTATGCGCTTTGCAACTTTACTTAGACTTCATAAATATGTTTGTTTATCTTCTTCAATTACTTGGAGATAGACGAGAATAGTAAATAAATATATTATATTTACAAATCATAAAATTGATTAACTAAGCAATAGCCAAAAAACAATTGATAATTAAATAAAACAAACTAATAATTAAATAAAACAAAAATGC
>NZ_CAMYOS010000025.1:0-8560 GCF_947280595.1 uncultured Gardnerella sp.
ATCAGTTGGAGTTGAAGGATCAGTCTTACCCGGATCAGTTGGAGTTGAAGGATCAGTCTTACCCGGATCAGTTGGAGTTGAAGGATCACTCTTACCCGGTTCAGGTTCAGTCTGGGTAGAACCATCACTCTTACCAGGCTCAGGTTCAGTCTGAGTAGAACCATCACTCTTACCCGGCTCAGGCTCAGTTTGAGTAGAACCATCACTCTTACCCGGCTCAGGATCAGTCTGAGTGGAACCATCCTTCTTACCCGGCTCAGGATCAGTCTGAGTAGAACCATCACTCTTACCCGGCTCAGAAGGAGTTTCAGGAGCTGTAGAATCCTGTGTCACTTTGAATGCTCGAGATACTCCACTGCCAGCATTATCGCTAGTATCACCAGTTACATTACCTGCATAATCCGTAGCTTCAACGCGAAGAGTATGATCACCCTTCTTCAAACCTGCAGTAGGAATATACAGCTTCATATCTGTATTCTGAGGACTATCCGCGTCTGTAGGAATATTACGAACATTGCTAGTATCAACCATATTGTCTTCAATCTTAGTCTGCTTTAAGTCAGTTTCTTCAGTCTTAACTAACTTATTATCGATATAAACTTTCACAGACTTAAGATTTGGATCAGTTACATGTACGTAAATCTTCCTTGTGTTAGGATCAGTAACTCCCTCACCATCAGATAAACCAATATTAACTGTTGGGTCTTCTTGATCAAGAACTACCGGAATAAGTCCAATCTTAGAAGAAGCAATCTGATCAGAAGACTGAACGTTTATCAGGTCGCCATTATCAACATGAATATCACTAGAGAATGCTCGCTTATTAACACCTTCTCCACCAGCGTGAATCGAGAAGAATCGCTTAACAGTATTACCGTTAATGTATAGCGAGTATCCAAATGCATCATCACTTATCTCACCAGCAAGATTTACAGAATCTTTATTTGTAAATAAGGTGTGACCGTAAAGCGTAGGATTATTGAAAGTTACTTTAGGAGCAGCGACATCGAAATAGAAACGCACAGGAGTATTGACGAGTGTCGTTGAGTAATCGTCATCATCGTCTACGCTATCTTTCTTTTCTACTTCAAGTCTAAAGTCGTTCAAACCTGCATGCATTGGAAGCTCAGCTTCAAAAGTGTGCTTCGTTTTATCAATCTTTGCTTCATAGACAACAAGATTCATATGCTTGTCTGTTCCAACTTCATTCTGTACGAATTTAATACTCGTTATAAGTTCACCTGCATTACCAGTTACTTTCACAGAATCCTTGCTTGGATTATTTGCAGAAACAACATAGTTATTTTCGAAAATTTCTTGCAAATTACTCTTGTCAATGCTGAAATCATCCTCACCAACTTCAGGAGTATTTTCATCACTATTTTCTTGTTCTGGTTCAGAACGACCTTCAAGCGGAACCGTCAAAGTAGTATTATTTGCTCCATCAGAAGCAACTAAAGTAACAGTTGCAGCTTTTGCATCCGGATCAATAGTGGTATCAAATTCTCCATTATTAAGAGTGACTTCATCAGAAACTGAATTTGCATCATCTCCAGCATTAGCAACTTTTTGATACTCAATCTTCAAAGTCAACTTATCACCAGGATCATCGCTAACTTTACCCTTAATAGTCACTTTTCCGTCTTTAGCAACATCTAAGTGCTTATTCTTATTAAGGTTAGTAACAGTGATTTCAGGAGCTTTCTCGTTGAACTTCACAGTGAACTTTTTAGTATGAGCTATCGGATTTCCGTTTGCATCCAATCCACTTATCTTAATGACGTTATCGCCATTTTTAAGAGGTACAAATGAGACAAACGTTGCATGTTCACTGTCAATCTTAAATTCGCCTGTTTCGCAATTAGACTTATCGTGCTGATCCCACTTTCCATGAGCTACTTCTGGACGAAGCGACTTCACATCATCAGAAAGATAACCACTTAAAATCAAGTAGTACTTATCATCACCATATTTTTTAACTTTATAATCCCTAGGAGTCAAAGTATTAGTAGTTAAAGAATCTTGATTATTAACAACAATCTTGGATCTTCCATCTGGTTTGCCGGCGCTATTCAGCTTATTGAACACTTTTGCTACAGCATTTGCATTTAAAGCATTGTCAAAAGACTTAGCAACAATGAACTTTGCTGAAGGATCTATCGGAATCTTACAAGTTAAAGTATGACCACCTTCCGAATCCTTACAATTCTGGCTAGTATCATATTTCAACTGATGACCTTCATCACCGTCCATTGTAATAGACGGAGCAGTTGGCGTGCCAATTAAATCATCATGCATAGTGAAAGTGACATCACCGTTTTCATCTCGATCAGAAATTTTAATAGTAGGGCCAGTAGTATCGAGAGCAAACTTCATGTCATACTCTTGAGCTGGGAAATCCTTAGAAAGCTGAGCTTTAATACGATATGTGTAATAACCATCCTTAGCTACAACAAAGCCTTTCTTAGGATCCCAAACTTTACCATCCCAAGTACCATTAGAACTACTACGGGCTCCATTAGCATCCATCTTTCCAAGATTTGTGCGACTTAGATAATCATCGTCACCCAAATCTATAACAAGGTTTTTGCCGTCTTTATCGTAAACAGAATAATTCACGCGTTCAGCATTTCTTAGCACTGCAATAGATGGCTTAACGCTTTCCAGTATTCCATCATCATTAGGAGAAAATGCTCCAAGAGAACGTTCTTGACCTTCAGTGTTCACTTTCATAGGAAGGTTGCCAAAAAGGCCACCTTCATTAAATAGCGAAACAAGTTTTGTTGTTGCAGGAATATCCGCACTGTAAGTACTATTAGGGTCGACTATAATTGGCTCTTTATTCCAATCGCCCACAAATCCTAAATATGGAACAGACAAATTTGGTTGACCTTCTGTTGTTGACTCAAAACCAATATAGCCTTCAACATAATGATCTCCGTTAGTCTTAGGATTAAGAGTAAATTTAACAGTTTCTGTTTTACCAGGAGCAACTCGAACATGCTTTGATAAAGTAGTCAAGCTTTCATTACTGAATGATGTTACAGTTTTTTGCCCAGCTTCATTAGACTCATTTATAACTTGATTATCTGGAATATCAAACTGAGCATCAGTGCTTCCAATATTATGCAACTTTACGTTAATAGTGCGTGGACCATTAACTTGACGCAATTGCGCATAAGCGTTATCAGTATCATCTACTGTTGCAATAACGTTAGTATCAACAGCTTTATCAACTTGCGCTAAGCCAGCACCAATTTGGCGAGGAGCATATGGAACACCATTATCATTTTTAAGCACTTGAGCAGTATTCATCAACGCTTGTTCAACGCGAGTAGCAAGTGCTTTTGCAGAAAGATGTGGGAAACGATTCTTATAACTTTGCATAACTAATGCAGAAAGACCAGAAACATTAGGAGCAGCCATGGAAGTACCAGACATGCCTATATAATTATTTTTGCCGTTCTGCGTAGACCACACGTTTCCACCGATACCTGCAATATGAGGCTTGAAGTCAAGTTCTGGAGTTGGTCCCCACGAAGTAAATGTTGAAGGATGCAAACTACTAGGATTTGGTATTTCAGTGTTTCCATTACTAAACGAAACCTCTACCTTTTTATTATCCTTCTTTGCATTCTCAATTGCGGTCTTTATTTCTTCACCAACACTCATTGGGATTGAAGCACCAAAGATCTTAACTTTTTCTAAGCCGCCCATACCTATGAATAAATCATCAGGCTTGTTATTGTAAATGATTACGCCAGCAGCACCCTTTGCTATTGCATTATTAAACTTATCTTTAAATGAGATTTCTCCGCGCTGAATCAAAACGTATTTGCCGTTACAATCAACGCCGTTGAAATCATCTGCGCCTCCATTATCCGGAGTTCTACCTAATCCTGCGTAAACAATTTCATGCTTTCCACCATCTGCACTTCCAGTAGCAATAGAATATACGAAATCTTTAGAGCTGTTATTCGCATAATAAGTAGCTTTAGAAGCAGTAATTACCTTGTTTTCTACAGATGCAATGCTAAACGCTTCATTGAATGCTGCAGGACTTCCTAAAGTTCCATCATCCCACTTACCAAATGCATCGTCAGTTGTTCCACTAGCAGAGAAATTCAAACCAGAGTTACCTGCAGAAATCACTGGAAGAATGCCAGCTTCGCGAGCATGCTTGAGAGCTAGTCCAGTAACACTTGACATACCACTCATACCGTTGTCAGAACCCAAAGACATGTTGATAATGTCAGCACCAAGTTTCACAGAAGCTTCAACTGCAGCAGCAATATCAGCATCGTCAGCACCATGCTTATCAGGATCATTCGAGAATACTTTCATAGCAAGAAGTTGGGCATTTGGAGCAACACCTTTAATTTTTCCATTAGCTGCCACAATACCTGCAACATGCATGCCATGCTGTTCTTTGCCTGCATCTTTTACAGTGCAATTTTCATCAGCAAAATTGTAACCGTCAGGAACTTTTTCAGTGAATTCAGTAGAACCACACAAATCTTTTCCTCTAGGTTGCATCTTAAGTTTAGAGTTGTTAGTCAACTTCATATCTGGCTGTTCTACGTCAATACCAGTATCGACTATTGCTACTAACATTCCTCTACCGTCAAGATCTTTATGCTTCTGCTCAAAAGCTTTTGTTACGCCTTCGAGAGTTCTAGCTGTATTTTCAAGAGGATAATACACGCGCTCTTTTGCTACAGAAGCAACTTCAGGCTCATTTTGCAACGCTTGAATCTTATTTTCAGGAAGAGTTGCTTCGAAAGCATTAACTAAGTAACCGAGTTGACGATTAACAGTAATACTATACTTGTCTTTCCAAGTAGAAAGTAAATCATTCTGCTTAGCTTTATTTGCTCTTTCAGCAAAATCAGATGCTAAGTGACGCTGATTTTTAAGAGTAACGATAACTTTTACAGGAGCAGTTGAACTCAATTCATTATTATTTGAATATTTCTTTGATTCATCCAAAATTTTCGCAACATTTGGATTAAGACGCAATTCATCAAGAGTTAAAGGCTTACTGGAAGCGTTTTTAACTGCTTTTTCTATTTCTTGCTGTGACTCCGATTGCAAATTAGCGCTACCTGCATAAGAATCCTGTGCATAAGCAGAAGGAACTCCAGAAAGTGGCACAATCAACGTAGCAGTAGCTACGCTTAATGCGGCTAACCGAGTCAAGTATGACGTTCTATTGAACTTCATAGCAATCTCCTCTCGAATGGATATGAACATATTCCTAAAACGCGCTAAGACGTAGAAGAAATATATTCCGAAGACTCTAGCATTTTTTATGTAACAGAAAATTTTCAACTATGCTTTTAAAAGGCATAAAATGCCATATGCAAACCATTCTCAATAAGATAAAATGGCTAAATAAAGCCAATACCCCCCCCCATCGAATAAATTTAATTAACAGTTAAAAAATCTTAAGTTTACATGTTATTTACGTAAGCACTTAAAAAATTACGCTTCTTTTTCAAATTTGCGACTATCGGAAAATTTACACTTGAAAATCATTGAAATATAGGAGTAATTTAAAGCCAAAATAATGCAAATATAATAAAAAATGCATCAAATATCTGTAAAATTACTAAAAACTATAATTAGAAAAAATAACAGAATATTATATAAACGCCTCAAAACGCCTGAAAAATAGCGAAAATAGTGCAGTAATCAGGCTATACAGGTAGTACAACAAAAGATTTTACAATAAATTTTATGATAAATTTTACGAAATTGCCTTATAGAAGAATATAATAATAAATTTTACACAAAACCGTAAAAACACGTAAACACGTAAAAACGCAAAACCGGTAAATACGCAAATTAAGAAACACGTAGATACCGGTCTTTACGTAAATAATAGAAATGCAAAACTACGTATAGTATTAGTTCAATCAGTATTAGTTCGATCAGTATTAGTTCAATCAGATTTCTGCAGGACTTTCATAAGAATTATCAAAGAACATACGCTCAAGTTTCACAGCGCGCGCAAAATATTCACGAGCTATTTTCGAATCCTCGGGTCCAACTCGATCTAATTCATTACGCAAGAATCCAACAAAATCGTGGAAACCAGCGTAATCATGCAAATCAATCCATTGATAATGAACTTTACGCTCAGGTCGCTTGCCTTCAGCATTAGAAGCCCAAGTAATATATATCCATTCAGTAACATTTAATACAGCTAAAACTGCAGCGTAATGACCGCTATGAGCTGCATCTAAAAACATTTTCTTAAATTCACGAGTAGATTCAGTATCAGGAATATTATTCCTAAAAGATTCAGGAGTATTAAACTCTTTGAACGCATCCACAAAATACGTATTCTCATCTCCCGCTACTTCACCAATATATTTAGAGAACACAAGCCTACTATCAAGCCTATCTGCTGTTGTAACGGCAGCACCCAATAAAGCTAAGAAACTATCTAAAAATCTGTAATCTTGAATCAAATATCCAGCTAACACAGCATCTGGAATCGTGCCTTCAACTAATTCATTAACAAAACGATGATGAATTGCAGCATTCCATGTTTCAATATTCTCATTTTTTAATTCGTCTGTGAATCGCTCAGTCATAATCACATCCTTTCTTTGCATGCGTTATTTCATAATAACTAACACTCACATACATTTGTTTATAGTAGATAGTTACAACTAGGAAAGAGGCTTAGATATTTGAAATTCAGTTTTAAATTCATCGTAATCTCCATCTTATAGAATCAATCGATATGTTTTACGAAGAGTTCCTATATTTTTTTATCATAAATAATCGTTATTTGAAATAGTATAATTTTGTTATATAAAACAATCTAATTTCGTTATTTGAAATAGTCTAATTTTCGTTGGATTAGTAAGCATTAGTTAGTAATATTAGTAAGCATTGTTTAATAAAAGTGATACATAATTTGTGATTTATGTATAATTGTTTAATCTAATTTGTATATTTAAACAATTTACAAAAATAAGTTCTTAAACTCTTTATTGGTTTGCTTCTTTATTGGCTTGCTTCCTTACTGGTCTATTTCTTTACTGGTCTATTTCTTTACTGGTCTATTTCTTTACTGGTTTGCTTATATTTGCGTGTTGACGTGTTAAAGCGTAGAGTATTTAAAGTTTTTATTATAAAGACGATATGAAAATAACTCTCTTATAGTAATAAATTCAAATGATGAGAATGGGGTATAACATGTCACAGAGCTTAAGTAGCAATAAAAACATTCACTCTAATATGTCTTTAACTCTTAAAAAAGTTGTATCTATCACAATTGCTTCACTGACTGTAATTGGATTAGCTTGCTCACTAAGCGCTTGCGGAGCAAATAGCGTAAACAGTAGCACAACAAAAACGGAAGACCAAAGAGTAAAACAGTTAAGCAAATATAAAGTCAAATTCCTCATCACTGCAAACGATGACTTCGATTCCGCTTCCTCTCCTGTAATTATGCACTTTATCGGTGACGATGAAAATAATAAGGACGTTGACTTCTATCACGCCATTGTCGCAAATGACAAGCAGGATATCATCAGCATGAAGCCTGGTAAATACAAGGTTGAAGTGTCTGACTGCATGTTATCTGACGGCAGTGTTCTCGTAGTTGATTCTGACGGCTTTGACGGCGGAATCGCCATTGATAAGAACGACAACAATAAGATCCCGATCAGCTTCGGTGACAAGCTCGGCGCTCGAATCGTTGATGAACACTATGTAAACCGTTACGCAGATTTTGCGAAAACCGCTCTAAAGAACGGTGACGAATCTCTGTCCGGTGAAACAGGAAAAGCTATTGCCGAAACTGTTGCTAAAAACATTAAAACATTCGCCAACATTCGTCATATAGACGCATCTAGCGAAGATTTTTCAGATGAAGAGTAAACTCCCTAAGAGTTGCACTGAAAATACTAAAACGTCAATTTGAAAGATCGAAGAAATAACTAAAATATCTCCCTCGCAGTCTTTGATATGTATCCTCTTTACTGAATAAAACCAGTAAAGAGGATATTTTTATTCGCTATAGTTTTAAATTCAAAAAAGCATACTATTTCAAAATATTGATGAAAGGATAATACTATGCCGAATTGGGTATATATCAATTAACACTTCAAAATAAAAGCAATACCTAAAAGGTAGCTAAATAAGCTAATTGCAAAGTAGCCAAACCAGAATCAGTCAAACACCAAAGTAGCCAATCGATGCAAATTTGCACTTAATGGCTACTAGCGCTGCTTCAGAATCACTTGCGCTAAATTGCATAGCGCACACCAACAAACCAGCGCACGCCAACAAACCAGGCTCAAACCAAGCACAAACCAGCGCATTCCTACAATCAGTGTCACATCCTCACATAGACACAGTGTAAAGCGAGTAGAAGTACGCCTTCTGACTCATAAGCTCCTCAAAGCTTCCACGCTCAATAAGCTCGCCACTTTTCATCACAAGAATCTCATCATATTGCTTAAGTGAATTAGCATCCAAACGGTGAGTTACAACAAGTCGAAGAATTCCTTGCAAATCCAAAATAGACTGCGTTACGTTC
>NZ_CAMYOS010000026.1:0-7895 GCF_947280595.1 uncultured Gardnerella sp.
ACGGAACAACCTGTTCAATATATGTTTTTAGGCCGTGTAGACAAAAACAATCATCATCAACAATGCCAACAGTAATATGCTTTGCTATCATATTGCTCCTTTAGAAAAGCATTATTTAAGTAATAATAGTACTTGAATTTGTATGATGAATATCTTGTCTAGGAAAACCTTTACAAAGCAGATTGTATAAAGGTAGTTACTGGAGCTTACGGGGGTTACTCCGCAGCGAATAAGTTCGCTTAAAGCTTAGTGATTCAAAGCAATGTGGTTGAGGCTATGCGCAAGTCAATCGCTCAGTAGTGTATAAACTCTATGCAAAATAAATCATTCTCTGGTATTACGCAAGCTCCAAGAATCATAAATAAAATCATCATTTAGTGTGATGCAAACTCTTTACGTCGATTATAGGCTATTAAGCAAAAGCTGAAATCCTCAATAAAGTGTCAATCATAAAAGCGTTAATTGCAGCATTAACGAGCCCTTTATTTATTTTGGATCAGTTTGAGAGGCTTGTTTCGACGCATCCTATGCGTTTACGAGTTTGGAGAGTAAGGAGCTTTGTGTTATGCGTAAGTTTACGAAAGTATTCTTGTTAGCTGCTCTGCCAGTGTGTTTGCTTACTGCATGCTCTGGTAGAGCAGTTGATAATAGTCAACAGCAGGCATCACGTGATTCAGTTCCACTTGTTTCAGTCAAAAAACAGCCTTTAACACAAGTTGTGTCGGGTAAAGCATCAATAGAACAATCGTCTACCTTTGTTATAGCTGCTGTAAGTAGAGGGAATTTTTCTCCATCGGTAAAAGCAGGAAGTGCTGTAAAAGCTGGAAGTGTTCTAGGCTACAATGCTGGTAATAAAATTATTGCTCCCGTAGACGCTAAAGTTGTGTCAGTAGCTGAATCATCTGCGGACGTGCCTAAATCTTTCCCACTATTCACTCTTAAATATGAAGGTTTTTCGATAAGCCTTAATGCAAAAGCTTTACTTCGTTCTGCGGATATTACAGATGTTAAAGGTCGCTTCCAAGTTGAAGACGGTGTTGGACCAACCAATTGTTTGCAAATAGTACAAAGCGGTGGAACTTCTACCGATATTGCAGCTTTGGGTAGTAGCAAGAATGATAATGCTGATTCGACTCAAACAGATGAGTCGAGTGTGCAAAGTACACCTAGTGTATCGTCAAAAGTTTTAACGTGTTTAATAGATAAAAGCGCAGAAGTAGAATCAGGCCAAAATGCGACGCTTGTTTTTAATGGCAAGCATAAACAATCGGTTCTAACGCTGCCCGTTAGTGCGGTTGCTGGAAGAGTTCAAAAAGGCTTAGTCTCATACAAAAAAGGCGATAATTGGGAGCATAAAGAAGTTGGTCTTGGAATCAGTGACGGCGCTAATATTGAAATTACGTCTGGCTTGAATGAGGGTGATGTTGTAGCAGGTGTTTCTCCTGATCTCATTCCAGGAGTGCAATGATTATGGGAAACAATCCTGTTCCACTGGTTGAACTACAAGACGTGTCAGCGCGTGTAAAACTAGGCAATGGCGAATGGCTTACCACTGTCAACTCTGCGTCTATGCTACTTAATCAAGGTGAAACATACGCGGTAGTTGGCAGGTCTGGATCTGGCAAAACGAGTCTTATTTCTATTATTGGATTTTTGAATAAAAATTTTACTGGAAAATACTATTATTCTGGCAAGTCAATCCAAAAGTGTAGCGATAATACAGTATCGCATATGCGCGCTCGAAATATTGGTTTTGTTTTTCAAAACTATTCTCTCATTAAGCATTTAAGTATTAGAGAAAATGTTGAGTTGCCGCTTTTATACGCAGGACTACAACAAAGCAAGCAGACAAGAAGAAAAACGATAGAAGAAGCATTATGTGATGTTGGATTGCAAGATAAACTAAACGAATACCCTGGAAGTCTATCAGGCGGTGAACAGCAGAGAGTCGCGATAGCGCGTGCTCTCGTTACTAATCCCGAATTACTTATTTGTGACGAGCCAACTGGTGCGCTCGATAGTAGTACGGGAGAAAAAGTGCTTCAAGTGTTGCATGATCGTGTTCAAGAATCTGGAACAACATTACTATTAGTCACTCATGATATGAAAGTGGCTCGTTCTTGCTCTCACATTTTTACTATGGAAGGCGGTGTTCTTTATGATCATGTTGCTTAAAGATTTGCGCCTGTCTCCTATGAGATCCTTCCTCACAGGTTTTTCAATGTTTATAGGCATTATTGCCGTTATTGCGTCAGTGCTTATCGGCACGGTTGGTAAGGACTATCTTATTGCAACTAACGAACAGCTAAACGGTCGTAGACCAACATACGAGATTACTTTTTCAGCACAAAATTTTGACGAATATTCAGTATTTGACAAATTCTTAAATCGCATTGAATCCGCAAACCGTAACGCTAACGTTATGCTACAACCAAACACTGGACTACTGTTTAGCGCTTCTATGCCAGCCTCGAAGAGTGTAAAAATAAGCAAAGAATATAAGACCAGCAATCTTCAATATGTTGACGCTGTTTACACTACTGCAGGATACAACAAAGTTTATAACTTACCTGTTGTAAGTGGGAGATGGTTTAGTAATAGCGCTAAAAGCAACGCATTAGAAATGGTAGTAAATCAATCTGCTGGCAAAAGATACAAGATTGGTGAAGTAGCATTTATTACTTCTCGCAAAACAACACAAATGAGTCCTATAAGGATTGTTGGAGTTGTGAACGATGGCGTAGACTCAGCAAAAGTATACGTGAATATTCTAGGATTATTACGTTACGCTCCAACTCTTTGGGAATATTCTGGAAAAGAAGCTCAAGGCTCAATCTACTGGTTGAATAAAGAAAATCGTTCTCAAAAATCAATTAAATCTTATGTTTCAGATGCTCTTTATGACTGTTGCGGTGGGCAAGTAAACGAAATTAGAAGACATGATAATAGTGATAATTACGAGAATGTTATAACAGTATTGCAATTAAGTTTTGCTATCGTAGCAGCATTATTGCTTTTTGTTTCCGCGCTAGGTTTAATCAATATTGGTTTAGCATCGTTGGAGCAGCGCACGCATGAACTGCTTATACGCAGAGCTTTGGGTGCTACTAAATGGTCGATTGCTTCACTCGTGTTAGGCAGCGCGATTATTTTAGCGCTGATAGTTTCGATTGCTGCTGTCGCTGTTTCTTTTGGTCTTGTGTCTATAACATCAAGTTTTTGGGATGCAGCAAGCCCAGTTAGTCCGCCAGTTTACCCATATGAAGCTGCTATTGGAGCTGTTATTGCGGCTTTTATTACAGCGCTTGCTGGAAGTGTGGTGCCGGCAATAAAAGCATCGCGTTTACAGCCAGCATTAGCATTGCGTTAATTTTCAAAAAATAAGAAAGAAGGAATAATGAATAATCATACTATTGGTAAAGCAACTCTTATTGTTGGTGTGCTTAGTGCGCTTCTTATGCTTAATGCGTGTGGAGGAATAGGCAACAATAATGCGAGTGGTGTGGATGGTGCGCGATCGCAAAATAGTTCACCTAGAGAGACTGTTGATTTTGCTCATATAGAGAAGGAATATCAGGAGTCCGTTGCAAAGCTTAGTTGGCCTAAAAAATATAAAGCTCCTGCAAACTTGGTTGGAGAAGAAAAAGACGCTCAGTTCCAGAGTGGATATGGCGATACGCAAGCATCTAATTATTATCAGTGTGCTTGGGAACGGCAATGGTTAGACACGTATGCTAGTGATGAACAAGCGGCAAGTAAAGCTTTGCATGAGCTTGAAAAAGTGCCTAGCATGCCGTTTATGGGTCCAGATCGTTGTGATGATGCAACGCGAAACTTTTTCAAAGAGCACATGCGTAAAGCAAAACTGGGAGATCCGTCAGGATTCCAACAGGATGTGCAAACTAATTGTCCTGTGATGTAATTGCATTTGCATAGCTTTATTGTGCTTTCGCACTAAATAGCTTGTTATATGCTTCTTTTTACCCATGTTGATGGTGTCCAATAATCTTTGGTAAGCATTGATGGGTATGTTTGTTTACGAGTTTGAATAATCCATAAGGCTATACCTGTTGAAATAAGTATTACGCCAGCTGCAATCATTATGAATAATGATGAATTTAGATTTCCCCATGCTAGTACGCTTGCATACCCTACGATAATGCCGCATTGCTCCATAATAGAAGTAAAAGTAGTAGTCGCGCCGAGAATGTGTGTTGGTATGCCGTCGAGAAGAGCTGTTTGCCCATAGACAATAGTGGCGTCAAAAATAATACCTGCAATGAAAGCAGAGCAAAGAAAAAGAGCAATCCAATTATTAAGTGCGAAAATAAGTAAAGGAATAGAAAGGAATCCAGGTAATAAAATAGAGTATAAAATCTCATAATGTAGCACAATATATTTGCATAATAGCGAACCTACAATCATGCCAATGTTAAATATGCTGACTATTGATCCCCAAGTGGATGCCGAATGAAAAAGTGTGAGACAATGGTGTGCTCCCATTAGTCTGAATGCGGCAAGCCATGATCCCGATTGTAATGCTGATACTACTCCTAAGACTATTAACCATGGTGTAGATTTCATATAGTGTAGAGAAGCTGCAAAACCAGCAGTTTTATTGCTTCCTGTCTTCGTATTAGTTTCGCTATTTTGTGCTTGCTGGTTTAGATTAACTAACAGTAGAGGTAGCGCCGCTAGTATCATCACAATAGCAATGCTCGTAAAGAAAATGAGCGGATTGCATATATCAACAAATATGCCAGTGATAGCAGGTGCAGCAAGCCTGCTGAGATTAATCCACATGCGCATGCTTGCTAAAAATTTGGTTTTTTCGCCAGTTGGTGCGCTATATGCCATTAATACTTTTTGATTAGGCGAAGAAAATGCAGTAAAGAAACCGAATATTATGCCGAGTAGTGTAACCGTAATAGCAATAAGATTATGCTGTGCTACTAAAGCGAAACCGTATCCAGTACACAACAAGGCAAAGCAGAACGTTAGCGCTATAAACAATCTAGTTGGTGGATATTTATCTGCGATAATTCCGCCAAGCGGTGCTGCTATGCAGGTCATAAGCGCTACTGATACCGCGTTAAGCGCTGCGTGAGATAAGTCGACATGTATTAAAAGATATAGACTTACGCCAAATCTACAGCTTGTTATAAGAAAAGCATTAAGCGATAAAACGGATATAATCAAACCCGATCGTACTCGTGTTCCAGCGTTCATTACGTGCTTTTCTTTCATATTATGAATGATATGTGTCTATTGATATTTACACCTTTATGTACACCTTTTTCTGGACTGCGAGTGTAATGAGTGTTCTGTTGCTGTGTTTTACTCTTAACTACTCTTAACTACTCTTAACTACTCTTAACTGTGCTGAGCCCTACTCTTGTATGGCTTTGTTGGGTTTTTGCTGTGTTTGTTGCTGTGTTTTACTCTTAACTACTCTTAACTACTCTTAACTGTGCTGAGCCCTACTCTTGTATAGCTTTGTTGGGTTTTTGCTGTGTTTGTTGCTGTGTTTTACTCTTAACTACTCTTAACTACTCTTAACTGTTTTTTGTGCTTGATCTAATCTTTTATGCGCGCATAATATTGCTTAGGATCAAGTTTAGAATTTCCATGCCACAGTAGAGCGTGTTTATTAGCAAGTCCACGTAATAATTTTCGCGCTGTAGCTTCGCTCATATTAATAAGATTTGCAGCTGTTTTTACGGTAATTCGATCATTGCTATATGAATATGCGAGAATCTTTCGCTCATTCTCATTGAACTCGCCATTATTTAGTTTTTCCTCTAACTCATTTATATGATCGTCCATGCGCATTTGACGCGAAGCATAGTTATTTTCTAACGTCAGCAATAAAGAGTAAGGATTTTGCTGGCTGTATTGAGGATCATTGAGATAAAATTCCGCCATTTCCTCATAAATTCTATTAATTCCTTCATTGAGTTCTCGAACCCAGCCGAAGTTAACTAGCGCGCGAGCAATACGAGGATTCCTAGCGTAGCGCGTATGTCGCATATTCTCTAATGTCACAATATCTGGCAAGGAGCCAGGGCTGAATATCTCGAATCGATCGTCAAACATGCTAACGCGAATATAATCGCCTCTTAATGAATAATCGCGATGTGCTACGGCGTTAACAATTCCTTCAAACCAAGCAAATTCTGGATATTCTGGTACGACTTTGAATCTTCCATCGTTTCCAAGATATTCAAATTCGCGCAATTGCGCTCGTATAGCTGTTTGTGATTGGCGAATAATTGTTGGAATCGGTCCGTCAAAGGTTTGATCTTTAACAATATTCATTCGTGCTCCAGTCTCACGATGTGTTCCTTCATATCGCAAGAATCTCAGACGAGCTTGTGGGAAATAATAGCTTGGATTTTTGCCAAACATTAGAATTGATGCGGCAGTTAGTTGACCTTGATGCATAAATCCGCGAGCTTCTAATACTTGCTGATTAGGTAAATGCTCGCAATTAAGTTGTTTTTTATATTCATTCAACAATTGTTCATCAAGATCTGCCAGGTTAGCATCTGGAATCAGATTATCCTCGAATAATCTTTCGCCTTTAGCATACTCTAATTGCTTAATTTGAGAGTAATTTTGTTTGACGCTTTTATCTCCAATTCTTAAATAAACTTCTTCACTTCGGTTTTTAATAAGTCTATTTTTTGAGCAATCAATATGAATGATGAATAATGCATTTTTGCCATCTTTGGATTCATAGTCTAACTTACTGTAATCGATTGAAGGCTGGCCAATGATATCTTGTTGGATTGCTAGTTCATATTCGTCTAAAGAATGAGCTTCCGTATAATTTGTGCCAGATAATTCGCCATTATCATCGATGCCGATAGCTAATGTGCCTCCGTCTGCGTTGGCAAAGGCAATGACGTGTTTTAATATATCTTTAGGTTTTATGCGAGCACTTTTGCGATCAAAATACTGACCTTCTTTCAGGTCTTTAATATCTTCAATCTTGTACTCTTCCATTGTTCCGCCTTAAATATCGAAGCATTACTGCGCGATTTTTATACGAATAATTCTTGTGATTACTATATCAAAAGAAGGATATAGAGAGTGTTATTATTTCAAGGATTTGACTGGAATGCCATGTGAGTAAATTAGGAGTATTTACAGCGTGTTATTAAGTACATTGTTGTTTTACTCTTAACTACTCCGAAGTGTGTTGAGCCCTACTCTTGTATAGCTTTGTTGGGTTTTCTTTGTGTTTGTTGCGGTGTTTTACTCCGAAATACTCCGAAATACTCCGAAATGTACCTACTTGCGTTAGCTGTTTGTACTGTGATTTGTAGTGCTGCAGTTTGCAAGCAAGATGCATAATTACTGGCGATAGTAGGAGAGGAAGTTGGAGAGTTTGCTCATCGCGTCGCGAAGCGTTTGCAAGCGCGGCAAGTAGACTACGCGGAAGTAGCCTGGAGTCTGCCAATTAAAGCCTTTTCCGTGCACAATCAGCAACTTCTGATCGCGAAGCAAATCAAGCGCAAACTGTTCGTCGTCGTGAATGTTGTAGCGAGCAGGATCAAGCTTTACGAACATGTAGAAAGCGGCATCCGGTCGCTCAACGCTTACGCCATCCATCTCCTGAAGCGCGTTATAGCAGTATTCGCGCTGCTCATACACGCGACCGCCCGGCTCCAAATACTTCTCAACGCTCTGGTATCCACCCAAAGCAGTCTGAATAATCGACTGCGCAGGAACGTTCGAGCACAATCGCATATTAGACAGCATGTTAAGTCCCATAATGTAGTCGCGAGCCTTGGACTTATCTCCCGAAAGACTCATCCAACCAATACGGAAGCCGGCAATCATATGCGACTTAGAAAGTCCGCTAAAAGTTACGCAGAACACGTCTGGAG
>NZ_CAMYOS010000027.1:0-7756 GCF_947280595.1 uncultured Gardnerella sp.
ACTATTGATACACAGCTTGCTCTGTTCTGAATTCGTCGAACTCACGTTATATTAACGATGACGAAGGAGGACAAGATTATAATCTTTGGCTTAGAGAATTTTCTCATGAAGTTAGTCATATCAAGCAAATTGCTCGAGATAAGGATGTAGGAGTCTATTTACTGAAAAGTATATGGGGATATATTAAAACATTTAGTCACGATAATGCTCCAAGAGAAATAGAAGCAGAGCAAGGGACAAATGTGTTCAACCAATTTAATAGGTTTGTTAAAACAAAACATAGAACATCAGTAGAGGCTTTGTTGAAAAGCAAAAAAGCAGAAACGGACAAAATAAAGATGTTAAAAGAATGGTGGAAAGAATTTTCTGAATAAAAGGCATAAAGATGAAATATAAAATAGGATTTATGATATTTTTATTCTTGATTTGTTATTGCGACAATCATGACTTTGTGTTATGTGAAAAGGAACAGGTTTTCTACATTCGTAATTTGTTACATTTTTCTATTGAGCCATTAGATAGTCTTAAAGGAGCTTGTACATATGACATTTTTTTGCTAAAGAAGAAACCATACAATGAAGTAGATACCCTTCATTTAAAAAAAAAGAATACCGCAAATATTTGAAGTGGTAGAATCATCTCCTATTACGCAAGAATTTCGACATAATCCTTCCTACATAAGATTGTTACCTAATACTCGATATATAGTAAAACATGATGGAATGGGGATAAAGGTAAATATAATAAAATATTATCATACAAATTCTTTTGGTAAGTTATATCCTGAAGATTGATAAGTGTAATTAGGAAGGTAATACGATAACACGTACATGATAAGGACAGGGGCAACGAATTGAAAGGCATGGCGTTAAATAGTTGACAACCATCAATATGGGGTAATGCTACAAATTGGGAACTGTCAGAATAACTACTTGATAATCAATTTGGTTCTAAATAATTAGGTATAAAGGCAGGGATAAATTCTCTGTCTTTTGCTATATTTGTAGTCCAAAACAAAGAAAAATGAATATACAAGAACGCGTCGGCACTTTGCGCTCCAGGTTGGAAGTGAAAAACTCAAGTTTTCAACACCAAACAAGAGTTTTATAAATGGATTGACTAATTTTGCACTTGCTGGTTGACTCTACGGATACTCTTAATTGATGACATGCTACTTTTATTCTTTATATTATTTGGTTGTTTGTAGAAAAGTTAGTACTTTTGTAGCATATATTTTCATTTTAAATATAACTTAATGAATAAATTATTCATAATATCTTATGACCTAAATAGCATTGATAAAGACTATAATGGGTTATACCAAGCTATTAAGGATTTAGCACCTAATGCGTGGAAACACCCATTAGAGTCTCTTTGGTGCATTTCTGTAGATGAAAATTATACGGCCAATATGATTTTTGAAAAAATAAAGCAAGCCATTGATAGCGACGATAGACTTTTCATTGTTGATATAACAAAAGCAGATAGACAAGGCTGGTTAGCAAGAGACTTTTGGTCTTGGATAAAAGAACTTTAACTATGATATCAAATATTTCATTATATCAGTTTAAGAATTTTGCCGATGAAGCTAAGGTAACCTTAGCGCAAATGAATATAATATATGGTTGCAATGGAAAGGGAAAATCTACTTTATTGCAATCAATTTTACTTTTATCTCAGACAATGCGTTTTGATGGCAAAATATTAAATTTGCGACTTAATGGAGAGTTTATAAATCTTGAACGTTTCGATGATGTAATTAATAGATTTGCAGCAGATGATGATAAGCAATTCAAGATAGAAATAACTTCTGATGACGACAATATTTGTACAGCCTATGAAGCTGATGAGAAACCCCAATTAGCAAAACTTGTTGATTTAAAAATTAATGGTAAAAACTATTTATCGCAACTAGGTGAAGAAAATAGCTCTATACAGCAGAATCATGATAGTGCTTTTCTGCCTACTTCTGATGTAATGGGCTTGTCTAATTTGAAAAATATTTTTTATATATCAGCTGATAGAAAAGGACCATGTAATAGTGTAAAGCGAAACGATAATATAACCAATAACACCACGGGTGTACATGGAGAGAATCTTATACAGTTACTCTATTCTCGTTTAGATATTCAAGAGAAGCTCACTCAAGAGATGTCTAAGATATTTAAAGGTGCATCAATAAAGCTTCCATCAAAAGTAGATGATGATGAACTAAAATTATTTATAGACTCTTCTGATAACTCTGACGGTTTTAAGCCTTCTAATGTAGGATTTGGATATAGCTATGTTTTGCCAATAATAGTGCAAGTTCTTTTAGCACCCCCAAAAAGTATAATCGTGATAGAAAACCTCGAAGCGCATTTACACCCTGCAGCTCAGTCACGTTTAATGACTTTTTTGATAGAACAAATGCAACAAAAATCGTTACAGATATTTTTAGAAACACATAGTGACCATACTATAAATGGAGTTCGATTAGCTGTAAAACAAGAGATATTGCAACCTCAAGATGTTAATATTCTCTTTATTTCAAGAGATGAATATGATGATAGAGGAATACCTCTAATTGAGAAAATTAAGGTTGATAAGAATGGAGCCTTAAGTCAATATCCTGATGACTTTATGGACGAATGGGCAAAGCAAGCAAGCGAATTGTTGTAAAATGGAATTACAAACTTATTTTAATGAGTTATCGTGCGACCCTTCTCCTTTTAGTGCTGAAGAAGCACGTGAGAGAATAAAGGTCTTGATGGAACTGTTAAGAGCTTTATATTCTATAGGGATAAAGCACTTTAGAATCAGTGATGATAAGTATGTTTGTTGGGAATTGTATCCAGGTTGTACACTTCAGGAGATAATAAAAGAAACTAAAAATAAAGCATATATTGATTTCTTTTATGCAATTTTCACTGCTCCTTTCCTTGATGACGATGCGAAGACAAAAGTTGAGAAAAACAAAACTGTATTATTGCGCGATGATAATGAGATTCTTTGTGTGGGGTTGGCTGCAGCTTATTTTACAAAAACTTTTGCAATTAGTTTCGATAGTGATACTTTTTGGCACTCTGTGGAGTATACAATAAAAGTAAATAATAAAGAAGAAAAGGTTATAGCTCTTTGTAAAGAAGACAATTTAAAGACTCCTGTATTTGCACAATGGCAAGCGAAAACTTGTCCTCCAGAGATTCCTACTACTAAGTTGAAGCCCAATGAGAAGAAGTTTAATCTATGTGGCGACCATCATGGAAAGAAAGAACTAAAACAACTTTGGGATAGGTTAAAGCATAAACATTACATTATAGAATGTATTTGCTCGTTGCCTTTCGATTCTAAAACTACCGATCCTATTGCAAAAGTGTATGATGATGGGACTATAGATATTGTAGATATAACTTCAGATTCTGGATATGCCATGAGAATTAGAACAACAGCTACTGATAAGTTTCAAACTCAAAGAATAGCTGATATGATTCGTAAATGGATAAATTGAGATTGTCTTTGTATCGTTGTTTCCTAATGAGGAATATTCTTGTATAGAGTAAAGTTTCTTTTTTACTGTAGGTTCATATAAGAATTATTCAGTTGCTTACTTTCGTTAATGAAACCAATGTTTATAGTTAGTTTTTCTGTCAATAGGTTATAGGCTAACAGTCCTATGGAGAGATTTATTGCAAATTTGTCCGATGTTTTGTATTATTCAATTTTATATATGTTTCTTTGTTCAGATGTAAAATATTTGTAGAAAAACTATTAAGTATATAGTCGTTCCTTAAAAACTATATTTCAGCATAAAGCTTGTACTGACAAGCTCTATGCTGATTCTTTTTATAAGGTACAAAAGAACTCTCATAGCTCTTTTGAAGTTATATGCTGCCGCAGCTAATAATACATTGATAGCATCTCCTTTCACACCTTTATAAAAGTTGCGAGATAATCGGTGGTCTGCTTTAAGATGTCCTATTGTTGGTTCTATACCTGCTCGTTTACAAAATAGTTTGTGTTTCTTTCTCTTTTGGTAGTAGCTGTCTTTAGCTTTAGGAACGTCTGGAATGAGTATCTTTGTCTGCCCAATCTGCTTTATACCTCTATACCCTCTATCTCCTGCTAACTTATCCACCTGCTTTCCTGTCATCCTTCGGGTTTGTTCCAATGTCTTTTCGATAGTATGCCCATCATATTCATTCCTAAAAGAACATGCACCAAGAATAAGTCCTGACCATGAGCGAAGAATAGATACTTTATTGCCAAACTCATATTGCTTATGTTCCTTACCTTTGCTGACGCAAACCACATCTGGTTCGTGCAGAGAATATACTTTATTCTTTGACTTCCTATTCTGAGAAAGAACTTTGTAATATAGCTCAAACATATTCTCATACCCTTTCTTTCCCTCAAGATTACGCTCTAATTCTCTTACTAATCTTCCTGCTATGGTCCTTAGTTGCCTATCTGCCTTAAGAGCTTTCTTACGATTCTTGGGATGATTACGAAAACGTTGGGAACGGTAAATTCCTTTCAGCGTACGCGTATAACTCTGTCGTAGAGGAAGACTCTTGTCATGAACTATCTTCAGAACGTTTTTGATTATCTTTTTATGCAACTTCGCATCTGTTGGATAGGTTATATTCTTCTCCTGCACGGTAGAATCAATGAAAGCCGTATCAAAATGATCTTCGTCATCATGGTCGGTATTAACACGGATGCTCTCTGCTAATATTAACTCCATACCTTCCTCACCTATACGATTTCTGAAGTGAACTAACTCGGAAGCGTCACAGGGTTGTTTGGGCATAAATTCAAGACCACCACAAAAATATTGATAGTAAGCATTCTCACTCCATTGAGAAACCACCATTTCATCTGAAACATTACGCAAATGTTTTAAGATTAAAAGACCACACATCAGGCGAATAGGATGAGCCGGGCGACCATTAGTATTGCAATACAATGGAGAAAAAGCATTTTCAAAACACTCCCAATTAATCTTATTACTAAGTTGGAAAAGGGGATGTTGATGACTAAGCATGTCCTCTAAAGAAGAGAACAAAGAGAGCTGTTTGGATGTACGTTTAAGCATAAATATCTGCAAGAATTATAATGTAAAGGTACAAAAACTTGCAGATATTTGCAAATAATTTATAGCATAATATACTATGAATCAGCGGAATATTAGGTTTATAAGGGTAGACTATCTAATGTCACTTATGGTATATTACAGTTTTATAAGATGACAAAGCAAAGGGGCGCTTTTAATTCGTTCGATTTCAGAATCTACAAGCGAGAGTATTTCTCTTTTAATCTTATGGTAGTTGCCTTCGATAATCTCTTTGAGATTGTCGGAGCCAACTGCGTTTCGGAACGTATTGATTTCAGGGATGAACTTGTAGGTCTTCATCTCCGCAGAAATTTGTGCAGAATCCACAACAATCTCAGCGTGGAAGATCTTTTGTTCGATACGTTCGTCGAAGTTGTCGGATACCGCACCTACGAACATACCTTGTGTGAGGTTGGAAATCTTGCTTGCAGGGATAAGGCTATCCATTTGTGTGGAGATAGAGGTCGATTTGTCATTACGGTTAATGGTCATGGACTGCCGTTGCTACAAGACCTTACCAAAGCGTTCCGAGAGCGTCTTAGCTGTTTCTCCTACCACTTGTCCAGAGAACACGTTACCTACAGTGTTCTGTATTACCTTGCTCTCCTTGTCTCCATAATCACGGGTAAGTTGTGAGAAGTCCTGAAAGTCCAAACATACGGCAACTTTATTGCTTCGTGCAGTAGCAATGAGGTTGTCAAGCCCACGAAAGTAGATGGTTGGTAACTCATCGATAATCACTGAGGATTTGAGTTGCTTCTTCTTGTTGATGAGCTTCACAATACGACTGTTATATAGACCGAGTGCTGCCGAATAGATATTCTGGCGGTCGGGATTATTACCAACGACAAGGACTTTTGGCTCATTAGGGTTATTGATGTCAAGTGAGAAATCATCGCCCGTCATCACCCAATAAAGGGCTGGTGAAATCATTCTTGAAAGTGGTATCTTGGCACTGGCTATCTGTCCTTGCAACTGGTCCTGTGCTCCGCCTTCCCAAGCATCCATAAAGGGTGAAAGGTAGTTGGCAAGCTCATCGTAGGAGGTGAGTATCGGGAATATCTGTGCGTAGGGACGGTTCAGGAACTCAATTGCATGTGGAAACGTGCAATACTTCCCGTCCTCATAGATTTTCAGAAACCAAATGATGGCTGCCAATAAGATAATCGGCGACTCCACAAAGAAGTCTCCCTGCTTTTGTATCCACGAGCGATTCAGATTGAGCATGATGGTGTAGGCACTCTCGTAAGCGTCCGATATATCCGTCATAAAGGCAGGATTGATAGGATTACACCGATGCGATTTCCTCGGATCGTCAAAGTTGATTACATAGAACTGTGGCTTCACCTTGTATGCATCCAAGTGATTAAGCAGGTGATTATAAGCAATCTCGGAAAGGTCGGGAAACTTATAATCGTAGATATACATGGCAAAGCCTTTCTCAATCTGCTGCTTGATGTAGTTGTTTACGATAGCGTAGGACTTACCCGACCCCGGTGTGCCGAGTACCATTGAAGCACGGAAGGGATTGACTACGTTAATCCAGCCCTTATTCCATTTCTTCTTATAGTAAAAACGTGTGGGGAGATTGACGGAATACTCATTCTCCATCAACCGAGTTTCCTGCATAAAACTCTCGTTCTCTGTATTGAAAACATCGTCCATCAGGTTGTTTTTAAGCAAGCGGCTCATCCATACCCCACCCATCAGCAGACAGATATAGCCAATGGACAGCGTAAATATATAGAGGGAAGCTACTCCGATCTTGCCGATGGGCAATACCAGTAGCCACCAGTTGAGGAAGAAAAAGACGAAGCCAGAGAAAAGCACCGTCCAAATCTTTGGCCATGTGATTTTCTCCTCTTTCACGCCTTTTGTCCCAAGGCAGGACAAGGCAAGGAAAACCACACAAAAGAGTTTTGTCCAGAGGATGGATGAAAACAATCCTGTGGTATGCTGGAAATTCATCAGTATCTTGTTGATGATACCGAGCGTGAAGTTCCACTCGTGAAACGCCTCGTAGCAGAACCAATAGCAGTTAATGAGGAGGAATATCACTGATATGCCCCTCATAAAGTCCATGACTTTACCTAATGCCCTTAAATCATCTTCCTGTGCCATAATCGTATTGTTTTAGGGAAGCCTCCCCCAACCCCTCCTAAGGAGGGGAGATAGAAATGCTCGTTTGTTTAATGTTTTCTTCGTCTAAGTTTTACCTTACTTTGTTTGCGCAGCTTTCGTTGCCATGCCGCTTCCTTCCAATCATCGTTGCCTGTAGATGTGAAAGAACCATCCACCATATCCTCGATGAGTTCATTGACTAGATTATCGCCTTCTTCCGTATTCTGTTGCGAGGATTGAACGGTTGGCGATTGTTCAAAATGAACATACGTACTGCCATACAGCGTTTCGTCCAAGAATGGATTGTGTGTTGGATTGGATAGATACGCATTGAATACATTAGCAGCATATCCCTTGCCTAATCGAGAACCATTGAGCGCAATTCCCTCTTTATCGTCAATAAAGGTAATGCCATAGATACGACCGCTTTCGTTCTTTCGGATAACCACCCGCAAGCCCTGTTCCTCCAATCGTTGTAGCAGATTTTCCTCTGTCTTTGGAGAGGTACGCATTGTTTGTAACACCCTGTACCTTATGATT
>NZ_CAMYOS010000028.1:0-7553 GCF_947280595.1 uncultured Gardnerella sp.
GACTTAGAATGAGGGCTTGCATTCAAAATCTTTTCCTGCTCCTTCTGATAAATCAGAGACTGAAGAATCCTTGCTCGCATTTGACGCTGCAAACGCTCTTGCGACATTTTCATTGACTCCTGACGCATCTGCTCCACATTCTTCGCTGGATAAATACTTGGAAACATTTGAAGACCGTTCATTATCATTAAGCCCATTACTAACCACTACCCCTATAAATTAAATTATATTTAAATCAGCTATTACATTAACGCTCTTCATTAATATGATATCGTAACTTTATTCTAAACTCATGGAGCATTATAAATAGAATGAATATCTATTACTCTGCACAATCACAAAATTACATGCACACAAAACCGTGTAAACGCAAAAACAACTCACGAAATATTACTAGTAATTGATATAGTGTTTGAATCATAATCTTTATTATGATAACCATTGCACGAATTGACCATAAAGACAAGACAGAAAATAGCAAGCAATAAAGATAATACAAAGCGACCATAAGATTTGGAATTCAATTCATCAGATTTATTATTATCGCTAAGCAAACGCTCATGAACATGAGGTTCAGAATTCCAATCATCAGTTTTCTTACAACCACTAGGTGGCATCCTATGAACCTTAACTGGCATATATCCTGTTAAACATTTTTCTGAATCAATTTTTTCGCCTATCAATACATTGCGCTTACGTTTTTTATCAACTTTATTTTGAACGTGTAATGTAGCTTTGCAATCCTCTAACGCATCATGCGCGTTATAAGAATATTTACACTCTTTGGCAGCACATTCTAATGCAATTTTTTTTGAACCATAGAAAGTTTCAGCATATTCACGCATAGTATCAGTAACTTTGTTCCTGTTAAGGCGTATACCAATTTCAGCAAGAAAAGCCAAATCAAACTTAGCGTTGAATACACATATTTCTCTAGCTCTATTAATGATATTTTGTATAGCTTCCACATCTTTAGTAATACATTCACATTTTCTAACATCAAAAGGATTTATATGATTTATTGCTTCAGCTTTAGGCCAATGAGTAACATATTCGGGTTTATATAGCTTATTCCATAAGACATTGCCATTCCCATCAATTATAGCCAACTGCAATATTTCATCAGCTTCAGGATCTAAACCAGTAGTTTCTGTATCCAAAACAATTCTTGGAATTATATCTTCACATGGAATGCTCACAGTATTCATTTCAACCTTTAAACTAAATTGAAGTAAATTAGAACTGCTATTAGAAGACGTTTTGGGCTTGTAAGAAAAATATTCTAGTTTATGACCTACTAATGGCATTAATACATTGTTAGCTTCTGTTAATACACTTTTTGTTTCAAAAATTATATTTCCATAACTAGTTTTTACAATTACATGTTTCTCTTCACCGTTACATTCGGTGGTCACTATGCAATTCTTAAAAGTACGGGACCTTGAAACATCAACATAATCTGTAATAAAACGCGAGTCAGCACAAAAAGAATACTTGCCAGATATTTTCATAACACTTCGCATAAAATGATTTTTTACCAAAACTTCCCTCTTTTCGAATATATCTGCTGCATGCTAACAGAACTGTCCACAAGTTTAATAAAAACTAAAGATTTAAGTGTAAATTTTGTAACTTATTAATGAAGAGTGTTGGATCATTCGCTTCTATACAAATAATCCAACACTATAATCATCATACATACTCAACAAGTGCGTTTATAGCCAAATAATTCTACAACTAATTCCACGCATCTGGCCAGCAATCTGGCTTATTAGTGATTTCGTTAATTTTTGGCAAACCGTCAATAATGTTCATTGTTTCTACGCTAACGCGAACTACCTTTTTAACCAAATCAACAATATAGCGCGGATTATCGTAAGCTTCGTTTGGATTTCGCACAATCCCAGTCTTCTTATCTACAGCTACTTGATATCGCTCAATAAGCCATTTGATTGCACTTTTACCGTTTACAACATACCTGTATGCTTGCAAAGGAATATTTTCAAGCACAAGATTTTGAGATACTTGCAATACCGTTAAATCGTCCTCTTTTTTGCCAGTTTCTGGATTAACGATTTTTCGAGGATACTTCATTCTGATTGTTTCGCCAGGATTTTCACTGTCTCCTACTTCGCGAATATCATCCCATGGCTTAACTTTTTCATAGTTTAAGTGCAATTTAGCGAGTTTTTCACCAGCTTTTTTGAAAGCTAAGAAGTTTTGAGCTAATGGAATTCGAGGCAAGTCTTTTTGCAAATTATTAGCAAAGCGACTGCGATAATCCGAGCTGTGTAAAACTCCGTAAACATAGTAGAAAATGTCTTCTTTAGTAATAGTTAGACCAGAATATGCTGCTTGGAATACTGCTAAACCTTCGTCTGTAATTGCATCGTGACGCACGTAGCCAGATTTATTTTCTTCAACATTTGTGCTGAAAAGATCTTGATCTTGGCACACCTTTTCGTACCAATAAAGTGGGAAGCATTGTGCTCCAGCACTTAACGAATTCAAGTCAACTATTGTGTTTGAAATAAAACAGTTGAATCCACTATTACTTTTACCTGGAACACAAATCACCATATTTTCAGCACAAGAGGAAGAGTGTTGCTGACATGTCATTTCGCGCGCATTTTCATTATTAGCATATGAGGATATATTGCGGTTGCTGACATGTCCTTTCACCCGATTGTCTTCGACAATCGGGAAAATGCGCGGTTGCTGACATGTCATTTCGTTCATGAACGAATCGAAATACAACCAAGACTTAGTAAAAGGTCTATACATTCCTTGCACGCAATGTTCTGGAACGTACGGAATATATGTACCTTTTTTAGCATAATCCTGTACTCTTCTTGACCAACTATATTTTGTAGTATCTTGCGGAAGTTGATTACTGTTATTTTGCAATTCTTTCATTGCATTATTAGTATTATCAATTAAAGTTCTTACGTTATCTTGCAACTTCAATAAAGACATATTCCAAACCCAAGCATCGCGATTGGTTGCAACTCCAAGAGAATACATCTTAAATAATCCATCTGGCATTTTGTCAGGCTTATTAACCAATCCCATAGGAATGAAGCCATCAAAACTGCTATCACGCTTATTTAGCCAATCACCATGCTCATCTTCATTAAGAATCTGCCACTGCGGATCTTCTTTAACAGCATCTTTAAGAATTGTAAATTTGTCTTCTCTAGTTAAATAATCACCAATATCGCAATAATGAATAACGCCATGCTCTGCAGAATTAGTATTCTTAACAAGCATTGTTATAGCAATAGTTGCTCTAGAACCTGAAGCAAAGATTTTTCCGCCTTCCTTACGAGATTCTTCACCTTGAGTTCTTTGATTACCACGTAAGTTATATACATAAATCGAATTGAATTCTTTGCTTATAGCTTTTCGCATTCCAGCGCCACTAGCACTAGTAAGCCAACCACCATTAGAAACAAAGCATATAACACCATTATCTTCAATACGATCACTCGCCCAACGGAAGGCACGAATATAATGGTCATACAACTTACCATTTAGAGATGCATTACTAAGTTTCACATACGTTTCTTCAATGCGTTTATCTAAATGCTCATACTTAGTATTTTGATTACCAGTATTATCTTTATCCCCAGAACGGTAAGGCGGATTACCCACAATAACACGAATAGGCAAATGTAATTGATGTTCAACGCGCTCAGTATTCTCCGAAAAAGTAGTAGTATCAATCGGATCATCCGGTTCATACATTTGGAAAGTATCCGCAAGAAGCGCACCAGCAAACGACTTATACTCTCCACCAACACGCGCGTGATACGACTGCTCAATATTTACATCCATAATCATAGAAGCCAAAGGAACAATCTCATTAGAATGCAAATCATGCTCATATTTGTACGTTAAATTATCTAAAGGAATAAGCGACTCATCTTCAATAAGACGACAAATATACGTGCCAGTACCAGCAAAACCATCCAACACGTGCACATCACGGTTTCCAAGGCTTAAGCCAAACTCGCGCTTAAGAGCACGATTAACCATGTGAAGCTGAGCATCAACCACTTCAACAGGCGTATACACAATGCCAAGCTCATTAGCCATCTCATTAAACGCAACAGAGAAAAAGTCGTTATAAATTTCTTTAACAAGATTCTGACGAGCCGAATCCTTAACAACTTGAGAAGCTTGCATCTTAACAGAAGCATACAAATCTTGCAGTTTAGAATCACCTAAATCCCTTGGCAAACCAGCAAGATACAGGCTTTCTAAAGCGCGATTCATACCCTTAACAATAGGATTATTCTCAATAACACTCGGATTATTAAACAAGCTTTCAAAAATCGGGCGCGTAATCTCATGCTGAGCTAAAACACTTACAGCTTGCTCTCTTGAATAATTAGAATTAAGGCTATTGCGCAAACCTTGTAAGAACCTGTTAAATTCTTCAACAGCGGCACCAGATTCCAACATTTCATCAATCGCTTGCGCGCGAGCAGTAGTAACTTGGGCAACATCCTGAGTCCACTCATTCCAATACACCTTAGTTCCACATTTGCGCACAATTTGAGCATTAATTGAGCGACTCAAATCACGTAAAGAATCAATTTCAAAAACGCCTTGAGTAGCGTTAATAGAACCATCATCTCCATAACAAGCATGGCATAAATCATCACCTTGTGCATCTGAGCCAATAAGATGCGAGTTACCATTTTTATTAGCTTTAGCAACATTTAGCGCATCAAGTTTATTGCGTACACTCTCTTCGCCAAGAACATCGACTTCAACAATATGATTAAGCGCATCGGTGTCTCCTAATGCAGCAGCATTAATCTTGGCTTCCAAACGCTCATCATGGCCTCGAAGAGCATTAACAACTCTCCACACAATCTTATAAGCATCACTACTTGCTAAAGCCTCGCTAGGGTCTACCCCACTAGCAACAAAAATAGGCAAAATAATATAACCAAATTCTTTACCATCTGCTTTACGCATTACTCTGCCAACGCTTTGAATAATCTCAACTCTGCTCTTACGTGAGCTCAAGTAAATAATCGCGTCTAAAGCAGGAACATTAATTCCTTCCGCCAAGCAACGCGCATTAGAAAGAATATGACAAGAACCATCTTCTGCAGCTAAAGCTTTAAGCTTTTTCTCGCGAGTAGAAGAATCCATACTTCCATCAACATGATCCACTTCAAATTTAGTGTTTCCAGAAGCATCCAAAAGAGCATCACGTTCAGCAGCATCCTCTTCGCCAAGAGCTTTAGTATAAGCTCTAATAACTCTCTGGAATTCATTACTAAGCTGCTTCGAAGCCTTGATGCTGGAGGCAAAAGCTATAGCATGATGTAAAACGCGTTTAGCATCATCGGAACTCTGAATAGCATGTTTGCCAATATTTTTCAGCTCATTTGCATGACGACGATCAAAAAGGGCTTTCCAAATGCCAACAAATTTAGCCTGATCATCAACTTCAATTGACGGGCCTGTAGCCAAATGTTGCTGCATACTCTTAGGCAAGGCATCTTGACTTATTTGCATAACAACAATCTTGTAATCAGTAAGAATACCTTTTTCAACAGCCTTACCAAAACCAAGGTGGTAACACATGCGTCCATATGTTTTTTCATCATCCATGCTGGCAATAGTCACAGCACCTTCAAGACTAGCTGCACGTTTAGCGCTAGTATCATAAATTCGAGGAGTTGCAGTCATATACAATCGTTTTGAGCATCGCAAAAAATCGTTATCATGAACTTTTTGGAAGTAGCCTTCATCTTCACCAACCAAGCCAGTTGTACGATGAGCTTCATCACATATAACTAAATCAAAATCAGGTAAGCCTTGCTCTTGAGCGTCATGTAAAACTTGAATCGACTGATACGTACTAAACACCACATTAAGAGCATCAGGCTTGGGCTTAAAACGATGAACTAAAGTATAAGCATTAGTAGTGGCTGGAGACGGAATATCGCTGATTTGACCATAATTATCTTCTCTATCGATATTCGATGCTCCGCCATCTGAGCAAACAACATACACATTGATTTTTTCACGAACTTGGTTTACCCAAGACTTCATTGTTTGACTTACCAAACTAATAGATGGTGCTAAAAACAGCACTGTTCCAAAACCACAAAATTCTTCTGCAAAACGCAAAGAAGTCAAGGTTTTACCAGTACCACAAGCCATTACAGCAAGCGCACGATCATGATTTTTTAACTCTGCACTAATAGCATCAATAGCTTCACGTTGATAATCGCGAGGCTCATTTACTTTTCTAGCATGCGAAGGTTTTCCATTGAGATAAGCACGCCAGTCAATATTTGAACAGCTTATAGTCTCCTTATCAATATGAACTATATCAATTCCATCAGCAACACTTTTATTAATATATTTTCTAAGTTCGCTAGTAATTCCAGGAGCAGTATCTGCAATAATATAGTGATTGTATTGTTTATCTGCTAAAGCGTTAGCAAAGAACGTACTTAAATTTTCATTGCTTAGCTTTTCTTTGTAGCATTTTGCTTGAATTGCCCAATACTCTCCATCCGTATCTTGAGCCACAAGATCTATGCCAATGTCTTTGCTTCCTGGATTGGTTGGAGAATCGTTCCACATCCAAACATTTGTAAATCTACTTTTCCACTCTGGACTTGTTTGCAAGAAGTATCGAACAGCAAGTTCCCAAGATGTGCCCTTTTGATGCTGGTCTACTGAAACTTTAACAATATGACTTATAACATCATCTACTGTGAGATTTTCGTTATTAATCTCATCATTGAGATTGTAAGACTTAGCGCTGGCATAATCAGTCATGGTACTCCCCTGCTACATATAGTCACTAAAACACTATAATCATAAAACTGTTACGATTTTATTCCATTTATTAAAATTACGAAATACTGTAAGTAGCAAACTGGTTGAGTTATTGAATTTTTTATATTAACCACGAATATTAAAGCAAGGGTTATAGCCATAAATATCGCAGGAGCCGGCGCCCAAGATACTCAGGCAATTCCGGCTCCAACTTCCATATCCTCCGAAGAGATAGGCAATAAATTCATTGTATCAGTATGTGACAATATTGTCACATACTTTTAAGCATGGTAGATATTTTTTACGTGAACATTTTTGAATTTTTGGATGAGATTTACCGATATAGGATCTTCACATTTATTTAATTGCTCCCCATAAAATCCAAGAATTTGATCTGGTATCCATAATCTTGCGTCATCTTTTCCGTTCTTAAATTCAATTTGTAATTTCTGTATCGTTTTATTTTTTATCAAATATTTTTGCAATACAAGATCTTTCGCATTTTGGTGTTTTTCTCTTGACTCAAGAATTAGTAAATTTACCTTATATTGGGATTCCAATGTTTGTAGTAAAGTTTCCATGCATTTTCTTCTTGCTCTTTCAGGTTTCAAATTTAGGTAATTTCGTGGCATGGAAATGATAATATGTTGTAAATCTAAATCTTCTATAAGTTGTATAGATTTTTCTTTTTCACGCATTGTCATATCGCGCCAATGCAATTTATTAACATGTTTCTT
>NZ_CAMYOS010000029.1:0-6733 GCF_947280595.1 uncultured Gardnerella sp.
GAATATATAGATTACTACAACAATTGCAGGATCCAGAAGAAAACAAAATGGATGCATCCCGTAAGGTACAGGATGGCATCCATTTGTTAACCCCGTGTCAAAACATGTGTCCAGTTTTCTGGGTACATATCAACCCAAGCAACTAGAGCACGCAAATATGGATTTTACTATCTGGCAATCACTATCTGGCAATCTTCAGATACTCTTCGATTTTGGCATCCAACGATTCTGACATACAACCAATCTGCCCTACTACCAATCAACCCTACTACCAATATGCCATACTGCTCTTTGCAATTAGTCCAGTGCTATATTCATAAGTATAGGTGTTCTGCATATGAGCATCACTCGGTGACCAGCTTCCGTTTGAAGATTTTGAAGCCTTAAACAGAATATAAAGACCACATTTTCCATCCTGAGAGTCCCTGTTATACTGCAGATAAGTAATGTCCGAACGGCTTTCACTCAGAACAAAATACATATCCCCCTTGGCGGTATAGTTCTCCTTGAACGCAAAGCCTTTCGCCGCAAAATACTTATCAAATATCTTAATCGCTGCATTTCTTTCCCTCTTTGATTCTAAATCACGCTCAGCGGCATCATGCAAATCGTAATTTTTATCTGGCTCTTCAGCCTTTAATCTTGTATCTTTTAATCTTGTATCTTTCCTGTTATTGCAATCTATTCTGCTATACCACTCAGATTCACTTATTTTTGGATCAGTATCACTTGAATCTTTCATTGGCCGAAGATACTTAAGGAAAAATGGGCCTTCAGACTTATAAAGATAATACTCAAAAGGAGCATACATATCATCCACGTGCTCTGTGTATGTACCATTATCATTTTGTTTCACAGAATATCTGCCAACAATAAACAAAACGTCAAAAAATCCAAGACCTAAGATAATCAGCACACAAAGCAGAACATGTAGACAACGAAGTACAATTCTTATACCTATCTTCCGTACGAGTGAGATAAGATAGAGATTATAGAAGACACATACAAGAGCAATCGTAATCATCCAAACAACTGGCATTGCCGCGCATATAACATACGCCCAAGTCTGCAAAAGCCACTGATTTGGAAGACGTACCGCAGTTATTCCAAAGAATGCAGTTAGAATACCACTTAACACAAAAAAGCAACAAAGAATCAGCGAGATTCTACCCTTCCACCGTTGCTTGCCATAGCTAAGAAAAGATTTATTACGCTCTACATTTGCACTCCTAAAACGACTATGTATATTGCGCTGCCAAATAACACAAATAACCCAAATAAGAGAAACTCCAACAAGAAACAGAATTGCAAAACAATAGGTGATCCATCCAAAAAGCTGTAGCTTATTGGACGCCATAAAAGCAGTTCCAACAATAATTAAGATGGAAAAGATTTCCGCGCTCAGCCGCAAAACCTTATACTTTGGCAATTCCTTATTTGCACTGTTAAGGTTCTCACATATTTGCTCATGTGATTCACAATATAGTGGATTTTTCTCCTCTCTGGGAGTATGTTCCTGCTTTTCCTTCTCTTTAATCGATGAATCTGACATTTTTCTGTTCCTATCATCGTTCAAGCTCTTCAAAAACATCATCTATCGGATAACTATCACCTTGAACCGCCTGATCATAGCCTTTATCCATCAACGCGTTAAACGTTTTCTCATCCATATCATCTTGTGCTGGAAGCGACTTTGGAATAGTAAGCGAAAACGGAATACCGTTATTAAGAATGATTTGACGATAAAACATGTCAATAGCAGTAGCCCTAGTAATTCCAATAGTTTCCAGAATCTGCTCCGCCTGCTGCTTAATATTTTCTTGTATTCTCACATTAACATTCGCTGTTTTAGTAACTGCCATATCAACCAATCTCCATGCACACATCGTAAAATACTGTATCGCATATTGCAATACAATTTACATGAATAGGATGTCTCGACTGATATATACGCTTTCAACATTCTCACTAATAATTTAGTGCAAAATACCACTATTTCTTCTTATACCCTACAGCAACATTACCTGTTTTATTAAGTCCTGGTACTTTAAGAACATTAGAGCTTGGCTTGTCTTTTAAATCAAATTTACCAACTAAAAATAAAGCTTTAAGCCCTGAACTAGGCAAATTAAACTGTGAGTCAACTAATTTGATGGGCTTATCTCCAAGAGTGACTTTAGACAAATCATAATGAGAATCAAGAATATCTCGTGACACAAAGAGATACAACTCATCCTTATTCATATAGTTTTCTGGTATACGAAACTCTTCTTGAGACACCGCTACTGTTTCCCAATGATACGACGCAAGCTCCGCCTTCTCCTCATCGTCAGCGCACCCAGCAAGAGAAAAGAGAGAACCTAGCAGCAGAAGCATAACAAGACAACTTTGAAAAATGTTTTTACAAAAAATAGTTTTACTCCTCATAACACCACTAGCCTCCTTTTCGTTAACACGACTCTGTATCAAATGATTATAAAACAGACTATTAAGTAAACAAAATCTACCATTCGCTCTGATTACTTTAATAATCTTAATAAATATCCTATTTTTTTATTAATTTGTCTAGACTATCGACACTAATTTCTTCATTTACTAGCAAACTATACTCTTTCATAAACAGCAAAATTCGAAGAAACAGAAGAACCAACATAATCACGCGCGTTTAACGCCTCCAACAATATTCCCTCATAAACGAAGCAATCACCTGCAAATCTTCACCCTCATAATACTCAACAAGCAACTTCTTAAACTCAGGAACCTTATTTTCTGGAATAACCAACAAGCCTTTACAGTGAGAAATCAAATAATGTAGGGAACTTTTTTACGATTATTCCACCGATTTGTTCCCCAAAACATAAGCAACTAAATCGCACAACTACTCGACAGCAAGATCACGCTCAAAAACCACAAGAACCCAGCTTAAAGCCGCTTCGCATTAAACCTTTTAACGATAGCCCTCGCTAAGCTTTGCTACACAAAGCCTAAAACGCAGCAACTAGACTGTACGCAAATAGGTATCATCAAAACGATATCTTGATTCAGTGCGATTTGTAAAGGAGCGCCACTGATTCTGTATGGATTGAGTGAACGGGTAGTATATTTACACTTTTTTGAGTGCCAAGCCACTGATATAATTGTAATCTTGATAAGATTATGATACTTTTTTGATAAAAGGAGGTTAATAAAATGATTAATATTCGCCCAGTTTCCGATTTAAGAAATAAATTCCCAGAAGTAGAAGAAACAGTTATAAATTCAAATACACCAGTATTCCTTACAAAAAATGGTTATGGGACTATGGTTCTCATGAGCATCAAACAATACTCCACTCTCACTGACGACACCGAAAGAAAACTCGACGAAGCAGATACTTTTGCCGCAAACACTTCTACGCGTCTTTCTAAAGCTGACGTCTTTGATAGCGTAAGGAGAAGGATTAATGAGCAAGAACACGTATAAATTAACCTTTCTACCACTATTCAAAGAAGATTTATTAGAAACAGTTGACTATATAACCAATACACTGCAAAATCCAAAAGCTGCTCACAGACTTGTTGACGATATAGAATCAGCAATCGATAAACGACTTGAATCGCCCCTCTTATTTGCTCCTTACCAATCATCAACAACACGAGAACACCCCTACTACAGGATTAGCGTACGCAACTTTTCTGTTTTTTACGTTGTCTTGGGCGACACTATGGAAGTGCGCAGACTTCTATATTCAAAACGAAATATTGACGCACTACTGGAATAACTATTCCTAATAACTATCATTATTTTATGTTAACGATTATTAAAAAAGCTATCGTTAAAAGGTTTAAGATTGGCTTAATAGCTTGATTCTTGAGTGCAAAATATTACTATTTCTTCTTATAACCTATAGCAACATCACCTGTTTTATTAATACCCGGTACTTTAAGAACAACAGAACTTGACTTGTCTTTTAAATCAAATTTCCCAACCAAAAATAAAGCTTTAAGTCCTGGACCAGGTAAATTGAACGATGAGTCAACTAATTTGATTGGCTTATCTCCGAGAGTGACTTTAGACAAATCATAATGAGAATCAAGAATATCTCGTGACACAAATAGATACAACTCATCCTTATTCATATAGTTTTCTGGCATATGAAACTCTTCTTGAGACACCGCTACCGTTTCCCAATGATACGACGCAGCTTATTGCAATTTTTTAATTGATTCACTTTCAGATAGTATCCTCATTTGTTCAATAGCTATTGCATTTAATTTCTCCAATCTTTCAGATTGACTCATACCTTCATTTATAAATACAGCATTAAGATTCTCAAGATTAGAAAGGCAAACAAGCTGAGATATATCTGCATAATCTCTAATATTGCCTTTTAAATCCGGATTTTCATCACGCCACTCTTTAGCTGTTATTCCAAATAAAGAAACGTTAAGAATATCCGCTTCATTTGCATAAATAAAATTGATTTTTTCTTTTGAAAGTTTATCTGGTACAAGTTTGTTCTTAATGGCATTTGTGTGAATTCTATAATTTATTTTTGCCAAATTTCTTTTAATATCCCATCCTAACTTCTTCTGTTCTTCTTCCTTTAGACGTTCAAATTCTTTGATTAAATATAATTTAAAGTATGGCGATACCCAAGAAGCAAACTCAAACGCTATATCTTTATGAGCATAAGTTCCACCATATCTTCCCGCTCTAGCAACGATACCGATAGAATTGGTTTTCTCCACCCATTGCTTAACAGATAATATAAAACGGTTAAGTCCTGCTTCATTTTTAATTCCCTCGAATTCGGTGGAATTAAAATTCGTGTTATACATTTCTTCCCAAATACCTAAAAACTCTATCGTATTCTTATTCCTAAGCCACTTTTCAATCAAAGCAGAACCGTTATCAATATTTCTAACCATATCCGTTAAAGAAATATAATCTCTATTGTCAATGGCAATAATGCTAATTTCTGAACCTTCAACATTTATTTTAGACACGTAATCACCTCTCAATCATCCAATTTCACACATTTAGCAAATCATAGAAAGTACGCTCATCAATAATTTCTATATCTTGCCCCTCAAGCTTGAGCTTTTCTGCTTTCTTATGCTTTGATGACTTATCACCTTTAAGAATTGCATTGTAATCATTGTCACCAAGTATCAGATAGTTCGTCTGCTTAGTCACACTATTATCTAAAACACCGCCGAGATTCACTACAATCTGCTGAGCATCTTTGCGAAGCATTTTCTCAAGCTTACCGGTGAAAACCACGTGCCGATTATAGAAAAACCCATCTTTATCAACAACCACTTCATCAGGCTTAATTGCTTTGATATCTATCCCTTTACCACTGTGACTTCCACTGGCAGGCCATAAGTCTTCAATGACTAGATTCTTCTCCACCATGCGTGATTTAACAGCATCATATAATTCTTTCGTTGATGTGCAGTCTGATAAAGCACGGTGTTCATTATTGTGTAATCCTAAGTAGTCAGTTAAATCGGAGAGTCTGTGATGTTTCAGCTCAGGATACAGTTTTCTTGCAAATTGCATCGTATCCATATACCGGTTAGTCAGTTGTTCCTTAAAGCCTTCATTCAAAAAGCGCATATCAAAAGAAGTCCTATGACCAAGGATAATGTCATCACCTATGAACGAAAGCACAGACGTTTTCACACTGTCTATAGATGGCATACCTTCCAGCATGTCATTAGTTATTCCTGTTAATGCTGTAATAAAACCGTCTACTTCTATACTCGGTTTAATCAGCTGATCATAACGGTCTACTATCTCATTATTTCTAACTTTTAAGATACCAATCTCAATAATCTCATTATAATACGCAGAAAAGCCGGTCGTTTCGGTATCTAGCACACAGTAATCATCAATGAGTTGCTTAGTGTAATTTGAGTTTGAATTGGACATGAAAGCACCTCCTTCATCTATTGAAATGAGCTTTTACAAATTTATCTTCTAATACTCATTATATCTTGAAAGCTAAGTGCCTTAAACATAAAAACAGGTCGATTTTAATCCTCGACCTGCTGTTTTAACTATTATCCCACCCTCATATAAAAGTAACTCTCATTTAAATCTCATCATATTTCTTTTTTAATTTATCCATATTATCAAGGTCAATCCACTCCTCGCTAAAACCACAGGCAGTGCAAATATACCTATCAACAGGTACTGCCGACATAATTGTATGGCCAGTCATAATATTATTTCCAGTCCCATAAGCCCCAGCAGATCCAGGCACAAATATAATTTCACTTCCCCCACACTTTGGGCATTTTTTCGTATTTTTCATAAATCCTCCTTTTTAATCTAATAATGTTCTTTTATTGTTTTGAAAAATTTCATAAAGATAGGAAGGAACGCATACCTATACATCAGGTATATATTTCTGCCAATTAAAAATTCTACGTGAAAAGAGACAGAACTACGCTGTCTGTCTGTCAAGGATTTTGTCAGTTTTTTCATGGCTTGCCAACCTTTTATGCTAACTTTTCTTGAGTTAATCATACAAGAAAAAATCTATATTGACTTGCCTTCATATATTGTATATTTGTTATTTACTCGTCTACTTTCATTACACTCCCATCAAGGAAGATAATATCAACCTTTCCATCTTGATGCACGATTAGATAGTAAACCATGCTAAGCCAGACGTTTTCATCGAACACTGTTAACAAGTCCTGCTTTTTCAAATCCTCGATAAAATATTCAACTTCATCAT
>NZ_CAMYOS010000030.1:0-6485 GCF_947280595.1 uncultured Gardnerella sp.
CTTTGAAGGAGCTTGAAATGCGTTATGCAATTTCAAGCTCTGTCAAAGCGCCCATTCAAGTCGATTCGCCACTTTGCACCCACCTTGTAAGTGGAAAAAATTTATGCAGAAGGAAATGTACCGTAGCATATGTGGGAGAAAAATATACGAGTCTAGTGAACAGGTTTAATACTGTAGAATCAAGGCTTAAAGAAGTCAAGGCTATCATTGTTGAAAAGCAAATGAGGCATGATGGAGTTGAATATTTTATCGAGGACTTGAAAAAACAGGACTTGTTAACAGTGTTCGATGAAAACGTCTGGCTTAGCATGGTTGACCATCTAACTGTGCATCACGATGGAAAGGTTGATCTTACTTTCCTTGATGGGAGCAAAACGGAACTAAAGTGTTAAGCTTACAGGAAAAGTGTAAGGTAAAATAAAAGTATATCAGCAAGTCGCTGACGTGTTTTTTGCTGTTAAAAGAGTTACGGGTTGAGTATCAATGGAGAGAAGAGGGTGCGTCTGTCTAAAAAATTTAACATTTTGAAAGGAGAAATAATGGAAACAATAGTATCCGCTTTATTAGTTTTTGTTTCTACATCCATTGACTACTTAGTTGTTTTGACTATTTTATTCGCTAGTCAAGGAAAGAAAGGTTTGAAATCAATTTATGTAGGGCAGTATTTAGGTACAGGACTGCTTGTACTGGCTAGTCTTATTGCCGCTTACTTTTTAAATTTTATTCCACAAGATTGGATTATCGGACTCCTTGGTCTAATTCCGCTAGGTCTTGGTATAAGAGCAATTTTTGTGGATGAAGATATTGATGAAGAAGATATCGAGGGGAAAATTACCGGAAATGGATCAAAAATCTTAGCATTTACAAGTTTAACAGTGGCAATGGGTGGAGATAATTTAGGAATTTATATCCCCTATTTTACAGGAAAGAGTTTGATTGAGATTAGTATAAGTTTAGTAATATTTGCGTTAGGGATTTTGATTCTATGCAAATTATCTCAAAATCTCGCCTCAATTTCTGCTATCGGAGAGACTGTGGAAAAGTACGAAAAAGTAATTGTACCTGTCGTGTTTATTGGACTCGGTCTTTATATATTGATTGAAAATGGAACGATTAATTATTTCATAGGTCAAGTTCTAACTTTGGTGTAAATTCATTTCCTTCCCTTTATCTGCTATTTTTATGTTCAAACTCAAACGAGAAAAATAAGTGGTGCTTCCCACCGTCACGGCGCTTGATCGTACTATCTGATGCAGTAATGCGAACATAAAAATCGTGTATGACAGTCAAAAAATCCCATTCGTGCAAATGTGTTGCAATATGCGATACAGTATTTTATGATGTGTGTATGGAGGTTGATTGATATGGCAGTTACTAAAACAGCGAATGTGAATGTGAGAATACAAGAAAATATTAAGCAGCAGGCGGAGCAGATTTTGGAAACGATTGGAGTTCCTAGGGCTACTGCTATTGACATGTTTTATCGTCAAATCATTCTTAATAAGGGTATTCCGTTTTCGCTTACTATTCCAAAGTCGCTTCCAGCACAAGATGATATGGATGAGAAAACGTTTAACGCGTTGATGGCTAAAGGTTATGATCAGGCGGTTCGTGGTGATAGTTATCCGATAGATGATGTTTTTGAAGATCTTGAACGAGGTCTTTAATGGATGAGTATAAGATAAAAGTCACTCGTCAGGCGAAAGAGCATCTTTGCGATTACAGGTTGAAGAGGTCTGCGTGACTGACGGTATCGATAAGTGTGAGTGTGAGAATATCATCCTCTAGTAAATAAACAAGTAACCAGTCTGGCTTGATGTGGCATTCGTGAAAACCGTTGAATTTTCCTTTGAGTATATGGTCTTTGTATTTAGGATCAAGTGGAATACCTTGTCTTAGGTTATCTACTGCTTCATCTAAAAGAGAAAGATCGATTCCTCGTTTAGCCATACGCTTATAGCTTTTCTTATAAGCATTCGTAAACTTAACGTTGTACATCAGTCTTGCAACAACGCTTTCTTAAGGTCTTCCATAGAAGAATACGATGGTACGTTAGGGTCTCTGGAAATTCTTCTAGCTTCTTCCATAGCAGCCAGTGTTTCAGCATTAAACTTTGGGATTTCTACTTTAAAAGGAAGTCCTCCATGCAAAACGCATTGGCGTAAGAAGATGTTCACAGCACTTGACATATCGATGCCAAGTTCACTAAACAGTTCATTTGCTTCTGTTTTTACATTACTATCAATACGAATTTGAGTAGGACTTGTTGCCATAGTATTAGCTCCTTTTAAAATGATTATGATACGAACGGTATACGTTGTCAAGCATAAAGAAGAAATAGTAGTATTTTGCAAATGTTAAACAAATGTTTTGTGATTGCTTATATTTGAGTTTTTGACGTAATGCTCATATAATTTTCCACGTAAAGCACATTTAAGTTTATGAGGTGTTGCGCTATGACTGCCCAGATGGTCGCTAGTCTTAAGAACGGTTTGAAAGGCATATAAAAGCACATAAAACAGCTTAAGATACATATTTTCTTTAGCAGTATTAAACACGCATTGCGCATGATGTTTTGTCATTATGTTTGCACATGCGCGTTGGTTTTTCTGTAGTTTTTACACGTTTTTGCATGTTTTGCTCGTTCTTATCGTTCTTGTAAGCAAGCGTTATCTTTTTATCTAATTAATTTTCATTGTTGAAATTTATTCAATAACGGTAAGAATTAATGTTTAATAACAGTAAGAATTAAGCTTTAATAACAAGTAAGAACGAAGCAATAATAATGAATAATAATATAGAAAACGCAACTAATAGTCACGATAACAATAATAAGCAGTCAACTAGCAACTTAATATTGCGTATTGATAATGTAACAAGATCTTATTCTCGTGGATTTGGTCGTAAGAAGACAACTCGCCAAGTTTTACATAACGTATCTTTTGATATTCATTCTGGTGAAATATTTTGCTTGCTTGGTCCAAATGGTGCAGGTAAAACAACTACTGTGAAAATTGTTGGCACGTTGTTAGCTCCTGATAGTGGTAGTGTTCGTATTGCTAGTGTTGATGCTGTGAGTAATCCTCGAGAAGCACGTAAGCACGTGTCGTTACTTCTTGGAGGTGAGCGAGGATTTTATCAAAAGTTAAGTGCATTAGATAATCTTCGTTATTTTGCGGATCTTTCTGCTGTTCCATATAGGGAGCAGGGAAAGCGTATTCACGATGCTCTTGAGCAAGTTGATTTACTTGATAAAGCGCATGATGCTGTTCAAACTTTTTCAAGGGGAATGTGGCAGAGGTTGCATATTGCTCGATCGCTGGTTGCTAGAACGGATCTTATGCTTTTAGATGAGCCTACTACTGGTTTGGATCCTGAAAATGCTAGGAAAGTACGTGAAATTATTCATGCTTTACGAGATCAAGGAATAGCGATTTTGCTAACTACGCATGAGATGAGTGAGGCTGAAAAATTAGCTGATACTGTTGCTGTAATAAATCACGGTAATATTATCGCTCAGGGAAGTGTTGCGCAGTTGGCTTCTTTGCAGCATATTGATCATGTAACAATGTACGCGTATGACGGTGAACTATCAAGTGGAACTCCTAGTATTAAGGAAGAATTGCAAAAACTTGATGGAGTGTTGTGGTGTGATGTTTTTGAATCACACGGAGTATTAAATATTACTATCGCGTGGAGTAAAACATTATCTCAAGAACGAAATATTAAAATTCCTGTTGATGGGATTACGCGTTTAGGTGATCGCGCTGCAAGTTTGGAAGAAACGTATCTTGCTATTGTGCAAAATGATAATATTTCTGCGTCAAATACTTCTACTTCTTCTACTTCTGCTGCTACGCTGTCTTCTTCGTCTTCTTCACTTTCATTGAGTAAGTAGGAGGCTTAATATGAATACTTCTACTCATTCATACGCTTCTGTGATTCGTGGCATGTGGTTTCAGCTTAAAAGCTTAGCAAAAACAACGTTTTTCTTGCAAAATGCGATACTTGCTCCAGTATGTTTTGCGTTGATGAAAATTGTTTCATACTATGGTTTTTCTCATGATTGTGCTAATTGTCTTAATAATATTTGGGTTGATTCTTCTATAGCTGGATTATGGACTGCTACAACTACTGCTGTTGGAATTATTGGATACCAGCGTTATTTAGGAACATTACAATATTTAACTTTAAGTGTTATCTCACCTGCTGCAGTGTTTCTTCCTATTGTAGGATCCGCAGCTTTACTTGGGTGCATTGGTATGCCGCTTGCGATTATTACCGTTGCTGTTTTCTGCCATGGGTTCTTTATGATAACATTCACGCAGTTAGTTGGATACTTACTTTCTATGCTTGCTTGCGTAGCTTCTGCTGCAGTATTATCTGGAATTTTTGTATTATGCCGTAAAGCTACAGTTTATGAAGGTTTGATTTTAATTCCTGTATGGATGCTTTGTGGAATAGTGATTCCTGTAGAATCAATGCCATTGCCAGCTCGCGTTATTGCGTTTATTCATCCGCTTACGTCTGCAGTGTGGGTGGCTCATGCGCAAGCGTTTAATGCTACTACTGTGTTAGCAATCGTGTTATGCGTTGTATTATCCAGCGTTTTGCTTGTTATTGCAGGTTTTATGTTACGTCATGCTATTCGACTTGCAACACTTAATGGAAGTTTGAACATAATATGATACGAAATAATAATCAGGTTGAAACTATGCGAAATAAAATTATTCAAAATAATAAGTACGCTGAATTGCATCAATATAATCAATATTCTCAGTATGGTCACGTGAGCGTGTTATCTAGTATACGAACTGGTGCAAGAGTGAGTATACAGAGTATACCTAGCTTAAATAGTTGGAATACTGCTGTTATACGTATGATTGTTGAGCCTCTTTTATCTACATTCTTATACGTTTTTCTAGCTGGAGCTGTAAGCGGAGGATTCAATGGAGCAGCTAGTTATGCGACTAGCGCGGGTTTTAACCATAGTTTGATTGCATCAACTCTTGCTGCTGTTATGGGCGCGTGTTCTATTTCCACAAGTATGACTGTGTCAGAAGCACTAGCATGGGATCGTTTTGAAGGAACAACACCATTCGTGCTTACAAGCGCGAAAGTTGCATTACCATTATGGTTCGGTCGTATTATTGCGCTCGTGACTATTTCTTTAGTGAGTGATGCTGTGACTTTGTTTATAACAATGCTTGTAGTAAGCCCGAGTGCTTTCTTTGTGATTAATATGAGTGCGTTGATGCTGTTGTTCCTTATTGTTCCTGTTGCTTCTACGGGATTTGGTATTGCTATAGCTGCTATAAGCATGATGATGAATGATGTTTATACTATTTCTAACGCGCTTAGTGCAATACTTCCTATTGTTTGTGGTGTTATTGCTCCAATTAGCGTATTTCCTAAGATGATGCAATACGTGTTATATGTGATTCCAGTAACTCATGTTACTCAAGCATCTCGTAGTATAGTTGATGGTTCTGTAAATGTTGGCGTATCGCTACTTGTGATTCTTGTTGTTGGCGTGTTGTGGGCAATTGTTGGTGTGATCATATGGAATGTTGGTGTGGCAGTTCAACAGCGTAAAGGTACTTTAACAAATATAGGGTTTTAGGTAATAAATATGGGATTTAGTTAATTAAATAAGGATTAAATTCGCGTATGGAGAGTGGGTGTAAGACTAGTGGCATTGATTATTGCGTAAGATTGTTCAGCAAGCTATTAAGCCAATCTTAAACCTTTTGCGATATTTCCTATCGTTAAAAAGTGCACCCACTATTCATAGTATGCACTCAAAAAAGTGTAGAAATACTACCCGTTCTCTCAATCCACGTTTAGAACGTTTGCTTGATGTCACGTGATGTGTATTAAAAGCATACGAATCGCAGACGTTTTAATAAAGACGTTTTATTTTTTTAATTATAAAACCAAAAAGTGAATCTTTAATTTGTTTCGTTTATAATAGAAACAACTATAAAAAACAATAAATTTATCGACTATAATCGAAATTGTAAGCAAAGCTGTAATCGAAAGGTGTGAGGATATGTCATATATATTACGTAAAAAATACCTTAATAAAATCAAACCTTTTATTGACAAGCCTATTGTGAAGGTGATTACAGGTATGAGACGAGTGGGAAAGTCCACTTTGTTAAAAATGATTCAATCTGAATTGCTTGTAGACGTTCCTCAAAGTCATATTATTTATATCAATTTAGAATCAGCTCAATACTTATCTGTGAAAAATGATTTTGATCTGCAGAAACTAATTACAGAACGTAGTCAACAAATTGAAGGTAAAATATATTTTTTCTTTGATGAAATTCAATTAGTTTCTCACTGGGAACGTGTTATAAATGCGCTTAGAGTTGATTATGATTGCGATATTTATTTGACGGGTTCTAACTCAAAATTATTGTCCGGCGAGCTTGCCACCTTGCTTGCAGGGCGTTACGTAAGTTTTGAGGTGCTTCCTT
>NZ_CAMYOS010000031.1:0-6308 GCF_947280595.1 uncultured Gardnerella sp.
CATGATTACCGGTGCTGCTCAGATGGATGGCGCAATCCTCGTGGTTGCTGCTACTGATGGCCCAATGGCTCAGACTCGCGAGCACGTTTTGCTTGCTAAGCAGGTTGGTGTCCCGAAGATTCTCGTAGCTTTGAACAAGTGCGATATGGTTGATGACCCAGAGCTTATCGATCTCGTTGAAGAAGAGGTACGTGACCTCCTCGAAGAAAACGGCTTCGATCGCGATTGCCCAGTCATCCGCACTTCTGCTTACGGTGCTTTGCACGATGAAGCTCCAGATCATGACAAGTGGGTTGAAACCGTTAAGGAGCTTATGAAGGCTGTTGACGAGTATGTTCCAACTCCAGTTCACGATCTTGACAAGCCATTCTTGATGCCAATCGAAGACGTATTCACCATCTCCGGTCGTGGTACCGTTGTTACCGGTCGTGTTGAGCGTGGTAAGCTCCCAATCAACACCCCAGTTGAGATTGTTGGTTTGCGTGACACCCAGACCACCACCGTTACCTCCATCGAGACCTTCCACAAGCAGATGGATGAGGCTGAAGCTGGCGATAACACTGGTCTTCTTCTCCGCGGTATCAACCGTACAGATGTTGAGCGTGGTCAGGTTGTGGCTGCTCCAGGTTCTGTAACACCACACACCAAGTTTGAAGGCGAAGTTTACGTCTTGACTAAGGATGAAGGTGGCCGTCACTCGCCGTTCTTCACCAACTACCGTCCACAGTTCTACTTCCGTACCACCGATGTCACTGGCGTTATCACCTTGCCAGAAGGCGTTGAAATGGTTCAGCCTGGCGATCACGCAACCTTCACTGTTGAGTTGATTCAGCCAATCGCTATGGAAGAGGGCTTGACCTTCGCTGTTCGTGAAGGTGGCCGTACCGTTGGTTCCGGTCGTGTGACCAAGATTCTTGCCTGATTTTCTTCTTCTATGAATTATCAAGCATAATCGTTAAAGCGATAGCTTAATAAAGACCTCGTGAGTGTGTATTTCACTCGCGAGGTCTTTTTGTATTTTTGTACTGTATTTTTCGGGAAATAATGGCTCAAATAACATGGGAAAATCACGAAAATGACATGAGAATAAGGCGAGTGCTAGTTTATGAAGTTAATGCATATTTATCTTTTTAGGAATTTTTACGAATTATGTATGTAAATTAAATGTTAAATAAAAATATTTTCGATGTTAATTAAGTTTATTCAATGGGGGGGGGTATTGGCTTTATTATGCCATTTTTTAGTATGGTAGATAATTTTTTTCTGTTTTAATACTGCTTTTATGCTGTTAAATCAAAGATTTTTATTACATAAATAGTGATAGAGTTTCCAACAATATTTCTTCTGCGCTTTAGTCGTTTGGGGGATATGTTCATATTCATTCGAGAGGAGATTGTTGTGAAGTTCACTAGAACGTCATACCTAACTCGGTTAGCAGCATTAGGCATTGCTGCAGCAACATTGCTCGTGCCGTTAAGCCAGGCAAATGCTTCTGAAAATAAAAATAATGAAGAAACTAGTACAAGTTTTGCTATAAAAGATACAAAAGATAAGTCATCTAATCTACTAGAGTCTTCTGCTAAAAAATTAGCTCACAAGAATCTTATAGATAGTGAAAAGCTATACAAAAAATTTGGTTCTAAAACAGTTGTAAATTCTAAAAAACCAATTACTGTTATAGTCACTTTAAAGAAGCAGCCGAAAACTCCTTCTAAGCAACAAGAACAGGATAACAAATTTAATCAAGATCAATTGATTAAAAAATGGTCTTCCAAGTACGATATGAGCGTTCGCCGTCAATTCGGCTATCTTATGAATGGATTTGAAGCAACTCTTCCATATAACAGAATTATCGATTTACAAAATGAGCCTGAAATTGCTTCTGTTGCAAAAGAACGTCTATATTACCCTCTTGAAAATTATGCTCGCACGTTACAGGGTATGAATGAAGAATTTAAGAAGAAGGGTCTTGATGGTACTGGAATGCTTGTTTCAATTATTGATACAGGTATTGATCCAAGCCATCAAGATATGAAGCTTGATGATTCAGCTAAGAGCCATTTGAAAATGAAACCAAGAAAAGGTTTCACAGATAAAGTTCCAGATGGTTATAACTACGCTGATGAAAATTATACTATTACAGATAACGGTGCTGAACAGCATGGCATGCACGTAGCTGGAATTGTTGCAGCTAATGGTGATGAAGGAAATAAATTAGCTAAAGATAATTGGCGTGTAGATGGCGTTGCTCCAAACGCACAGCTGCTTGCTATGAAAGTATTCTCAAATATGCCGGGTTCGCATGGCGCTCGTGATTCGGATATAGTTGCTGCAATTGAGGATTCTGTTAAACTCGGTGCAGATGTAATTAACATGTCACTTGGATCTGATAATGGCTTTAGTGGCACATCAAGTGCTACAGGATTAGCATTAAAGAAAGCTAGAGATGCAGGAGTACTTCCAGTTATTTCTGCTGGAAACTCCGGTTTGAATTTCTCTCCATCTGGTGGTGAAGACGATGCGCTTGGAAAATGGGATGATGCAACTTTAGGATCTCCTGCAGCTTTTCCTGAAGCTTTTAGCGTAGCTTCTGTTGAAAATTCTAACATTACTCAGCTTAAATCCGAGTGGTTTGACAAGGATAATACTAAAACTGGAATTCCGTATTCACCTGCCTCAGGAAAAGCTGATAATAAAGCTCATGAGCTTGTAAATATTAACTTTGGCGAAGAAGATGATGTTAAAGATTTGGATCTTACTGGAAAATATGCTTTAGTTGAGCGTGGTAAGATTTCATTCGTTGATAAGTTCCAGAATGCTATAGATCATCATGCTTCTGGTGTGATTGTTTATAATAAAGCTGGGGATTCATCACAGTTCCTTGGCATGGAAGGCGTTGATAAATTCACATGCTTTGGAGCATCAATTCGTCGTGAGGATGCTTTGAAGATTGTTGACGCTATGAAAAACGGGAAAGTGAAAATTTCCTTTAGTGATTCATTTATGGTTAATAATAATCCAGAAAATTTGAAGCCATCAACGTTTACATCTTGGGGTCCAACTCCAGAACTTGATTTTAAGCCTCAAATTGCTGGCATTGGTGGAAATGTTTGGTCCACACAGAATGGAAATAAGTACACAAGCATGTCTGGTACTTCCATGGCTGCCCCAAACGTTTCCGGTCTTTCAACTTTAGTAATTGAGAATTACAAGAAGCGTTTCCCTCATCTTTCTGCAGTAGAGCGAGTTAAGAGAGCAACTCAAGCGTTGATGAATACGGCGCAGATTCTTGGCAAATCTAAGAAGGTCAATGATATTGGTACTAATAAACTTGTCCCATATGCTCCTCGTCAAATTGGTGCAGGTTTAGCGCAAGTTGATAAAGCTGTTGCTACTAACGTGATTGCTACAGTAGACGGAAATTCTTATGTAGCACTTCGTGAAGTTAATGGTGAACGTAATATTACTGTTAATCTCCATAATTACAGTGATACTCCAGTTGAGTATGAAATTCCTCAGCAAGATGTTGTTAATGAGTCAAACAATAAGGGAAAGAATACTGAAACATTTATTAGCGCTAATGATTCTTTGACAACTTTAACTAGAGCTGTAACTGTTCCAGCTCAGCAAACGGTTAAAGTTTCGTTCAATCTTGGAGTTGATTCTTCTCATGATCATTATGTTGAAGGTTGGGTACGTTTCACTTCTAAGACTAAAGGTCAGCCTGATTTAGCAGTTCCATATTTAGGATTTGCTGGTAATTGGAATCGTGAAAATATTATCCTTTCTCCTAAAGATACTTATGGTCCTTCGGGAACAAAATTATTTGCAGGACCTTATTTCATGCAACCGGCAGTGCAAGTAAATAAGGAATCTGACACCATTTATGAGTTCTCTCCTAATGATGACGGTGTATTAGATTCGTTAGTTCCAAGCATGGTATTGTTGCGCAATGCTTCTGATTTGCGTTATTCGATTCTCGATGATAATAACAGAGAATTGCGAGTGCTAGGTGAGGAGCATGATGTTTCAAGAATTAGCTTAGGTAATTTTGGTTCTCTTGATAAAGCTGAAGCTAATTACACTTCTCCTATAACTAAGTTTGATGGTAAAGTATACAATCCTCAAACAGGAAAATTTGAAACTCTTCCTGATGGATATTACAAGTATCGTATCTCAGCTCGTTTAGGTGATAAATTCGCTTGGCAGCATTGCGATATGAGATTCAAGATTGACACACATAAGCCGGAAATGATAATTTCTGATCCTGTTAATGTGAAAGTTGATGATGAAGATGATGATGGTCATCCAATAAAGAAAGATGCGCAAAAAGTTACTATTCGCGTCAAAGATGCTATGAAAAGCGAACTTAGTGATTTGATGGTTTCAAGTCAATCAGGTGATAAAACTATCCACACGTATGATGATTGCACTAAAGATAATGAAGGTTATCGCGTATGCGATGTTATTTTAGATAAAGATGACACTTATATTGGTGCAAGTATAAAAGATATGGGTGGCAACTGGAATGATCAAAGTAAGGTCTTTAAAGATAAATCTTTGTATCTTACAGGTAAAAGCGTGCTTGATGGTGAGAAGCTTGGTTTGAAGGATTTGAAAAATGGTAAGGTTGATCTTATAGGCTATGTAAGTAAAGATATAAGTACTGTGAAGGTTAGCGTTACTAACGGTAGTGATACTGTTCAAACTCTTGATTTGAAACCTGAAAACATGAAGTTTGACGCAGGCTTATTGTTGAAAGACGGTAAGAATGATGTCAAAGTTGAAGCTTTTAATTCTTCAAACACATTAGTTGCTTCAGATAGCCTTACAATTTACTTTAATTCTAATATGCCAACTATTAGTGTTACGAATACTAACAGTGATGGAATGTTAGTTGTTAATGCTGATGGTTCAGTAGAAATCAAGGGTAAAGTTACGAACACAAATAAGCTTAAAGTTCGTTATAAGCGTGCAAAAACAGATTCAGATCCTGACGAAACTGATTGGATGACTGGTAAGAAGAAAACTACTATTGATGCTAATGATGAAGTCACAGTCAACTCTGATGGAACTTTTGATGTTACTGTAAAGCCTCTTGAAAGCGAAAAAAGCGTTTCGCTTGTTGCTATGAATGATGGTAACAGTGTTAAGCAAGATATTGGCTTAGCTGGTCGTGCTACTGTATCGAAAGCTGATACTAGCGATGAAGATGAGTCTTTGAAGTTGATTGTTGCTGATAATATGAATCTTCTAGATAAAAACTATACTTGGATTCATAGCGATAAAACTGATCCAAAAGATATCACTAAAGATTCTCTTACATTAAGAGGTCATGTAGATAAGAGTAAGAATATTACGTCTATATCGTTTACTAAAGCAAATCGTGTAAAAGATGATGGCGAATATGAAAATCCAGAGCCAATAACTACAGCGCCGGATGAAGAAGGTAATTTTGCTATAACGTTGCCTATGCATCCTGGAGTTAATGATTTCCATCTTCTTATTCAATCTGGAGAAAATAAACTCTTTGATGGTCCAGCTGCTATTTACTTTGATAATGAAGCTCCAAAAATTACATTATCTAAGCCAGAGCTTTATGATAATACGCTCTTTACTAATAAAGATACTGTAGATTTTGAAGGTACTTTAAGTGATGACGCATTTGGATATGATTTCTATATCAATGGTTCTGTAGTATCTGATTTTATGTCTTACGATGGTGGTGGAGCTGATGTGAATCGTAAAAGCTTTACTACTACTGTTCCTGTATCCAATAACGATCATATTCTTATGCAATTTGGAGATAAGAATAAGTATCAATTTGCTGGAATGATTCCTGTAGTTGTTGATAAAGATTTGCCAACTATTGATAGTAATTTGCAAAAGAATCAAAAGATAGACGATTCATATAACATTACAATTAACGCAAAAGATAAGAATATTAAATCTCTTCATGTGTTGATTGATGGTGTTGAAGTTGGTTCTGCAGAGAATAACTTACGCAAGACATTAGCAGCAAGTTTGCTTTCTGAAAAAGAAAGTGATGTAGAGAATAATAAACCTGCAGTTCCAGGTAAGGATAATTTGACTGTTAATGTTTCTGGTAAAGATATCAATGCTGGTAATCATACAATTACTATTCAAGCAGAAGATTATGCAGGGAATATTGCTGTTGATAATTCGTCTATCGATTTTGTAAAGCTTGCTCCGCCAGCTCCGTCTGTTGACGTGAAAGCTCCTCAAGCGCCTGAGTCTGTTTCGAGTCTTGATAAGTCTGTTAAGGGTAATCTTGTTGTTGGTGCAAA
>NZ_CAMYOS010000032.1:0-5839 GCF_947280595.1 uncultured Gardnerella sp.
ATGTGAGCGATTCTGCTCGCGCTTGGCTTGCAGAGCATGGCTATGATCCAGTTTATGGTGCTCGTCCGTTGCGTAGATTGGTTCAAACGGAAATTGGCGATCAGCTTGCGCGATTGCTGCTTTCCGGCAAGGTGCATGATGGCGCTCGCGTAGTTGCGGATTGTGCAGAGAGCGACGACCATGTAACTCTCAAGATTGCGTAGTGCCTGCATTCTTCAATGTAGTCAAATAATGTAGTCAAATAAAACAAAGCGTGCTGTTTATTGGATTATTTTCCAGTAGACAGCACGCTATTTTTGTATCTGAATAAAAAATATTTGTGGAATTAACTTGTAATAAAAGGGTGGATTTCCCCCTTAATTTTTCGAGTTATTACTGATAATTGGCATTATAGGATATGCGTATCTTTTAAAATTTTAATTGGTTTTTGTAAAAATCTATTTTTTTATGTTGAATTCTTATAGAATAAGTGTACGTATTCAGGGCTGAATACGTTATGAAGCAGATTGAGAATGGAGATACTAATTGGATAAAAGATGGCGTTGAATATTCTGGTGGCTGTATTTTTGGGTTTAATGATACTCCTAGTGGCAACCCTGTCACCATGGAAGTTGGAAGTAATTAGTCTAGTTGATATAAATATCAAATTGCTATAACGTTAAGTGGGGAGATATGCAAGAATCATATACGGGCTCAGGTGTGCAACTTGTTAATGTGAATTTTTCGTATGGGAAAAAACAAATTTTGCATAATCTTTCTATAGATTTATCTTTTGGCATATGTGGTCTTTTGGGGCCAAATGGTGCTGGGAAAACTACTCTGCTTAACGTTATAGCGACTATTTATGCTCCCTCTAGTGGGAAACTTTTTGTTCATGGCTTTGATGTAACTTGTCGTGCGGAAAGGGCTAAAGCTCGGTCAAATATTGGTTATTTGCCACAATCATTTGAACTTATGAATGCATCGAGTGTGTTAAAAAATGTTCAATATGCCGCATGGGCGCGAGGTTTATCGTGGAGTGCTGCGTATCAAGCTGCTTGGAATGCTCTCAAACAGGTTGGCTTGGAAAAACAAGCACATCGCATAGTTGCTAAAATATCAGGAGGTCAGCGTCAGCGTGCTGGTATTGCTTGTGTGATTGCTAGTCAGCCTGCAGTACTAATACTTGATGAGCCTACTGTTGGTTTAGATCCTGAGCAGCGTATTGATATTCGTAATTTTCTTAAGTCTTATTCGCAAAAGCATACTGTTATTGTCAGTACACATTTAGTAGAAGATTTAGCAGTAATTGCGGATCGGGTTATAGTTCTTAATGAAGGAATTATATTGCTTGATGGGAAAATGGATAATCTTCTTCAATATGCTAATCGTGAAGATCTTATGGTAACTCCATGGGAATCAGGGTATAGGCATTTGCTATCTAAATTTCATAAAAATTAGTAATAGCAGTAACTGGATATGTATAGTTTCTTATTTTGTTAATGTGGTAGTGAGTAGGGATGTGATTAAATATGCGTCAATATTCTAACTTTTTGACTGAATTCGGATTTTTTACGAAAAGTCATAAGAAGTGCACAATTGTTTCACATATTATGTCCCCATTATCTCTAATAAGCAGTTGTGTTTTTAGCTTATTTTTGATTGCATATCCTATTTTTTTGGGTGTGGCAAATTTTTTAGCGCATAATAATAATTATGCGCTTTGGTTAAGAATAGATGTCACGTGGATGCATTGTTTGTCTGATATTGTTGCTTGCATTTTTGGCGCATGGTGTTCATGTAAAGCTTGCTCGCCTAGATGTTTGGTTAATCCTGCGTGGTGTGCAGGAAAATCAGCCAGTCGTTACGCTATTCCTATACTAAAAGGCGCTATACTGTGCAGTTTGTTATATTGTGTAAGTATATTGCCAACAGTAATTCAGAGTGATGTAAATATTACAAATTTCCCGTATTTTCCACTATTATGTGGAGGCGTGACGCCAAGTGCATTTTTTGCAATTGGTTTTACTTTAGGAGTAATTATTGGCAATCGTTGGGCAATTGTATTCTCAGCTTTATTATCTTTTGCAATAATTTGGTGCTGTATTTATGGCGTCATTATAATGCGTAATGGCGCCATACCTCAGGGAGATATTTTTCCTAGATATTGGGGTAGTAGTTTATACGCAATACTTCCAGTGTCGGACGCTGGTATTGGTGCTGAGCCTGGTTTGCGCATGAACCCATGGTTGGTGACTTTGCGCATATTCTTTGTGTGTGTTGTTATCGTTTCATGCATTCTTTGTTGCGCGCATATTAGATATTTTTGGCAAAAGGGATCTTATTGGCGCATAAAAGCAATAAGTCTTTCTTTAATTATGCCAATAGTATGTGCTTGTTGTATAGCTATGTGGGGTCCAAAACCTTGGATTCGCTCTGGACCTTTTGTGCCTCAGTGTACGACGTTTAAAGATACTGCTTTTTCTGTTTGTGTACATCCTGAAGAAGCTTATATTCGTAAACTTCGTGCTGTTAAACATTTGAAAACTGTTGCTTCTTGGTTTCCTAAGAATCAGAGAGATTCGCAAGGCAAAGGAATTGTGCTTGTGCTTGGAAATGCGTTTACTCCAACGAATACTGAAAAATCTTGGAATCTTACTAATAGTGGTTTAATAAAGTTACGTAATCTTAAAGCTACTGTTATTCAACAACAAACAGATACATTTGTTAGGCGTTCTGAGAAATATGGTGATATGACTGGTATCGCTCAAGAAGTGTTACAAAGATTTGTGCCTGCAAAATGTGCATCAAGTGCTATGAAAGAAGTATATGTAAAAAAGAATCTTGATTCAAACGCTTCTGTTACAGCATTTTTGCTTGCTCAGCTTCCTTCTCGTATAAGTAATGATGTGTATGGGGCATACGGATTTATTCCAGGTGAAGCAAACGATAAAGTGGCTATGAGTATTAATAATGCTGATGATGCTAAGCTGAAACAATTTGTAAAAAATCATGTTAAAGAACTTAATCAATGCCTCATAACTCCACAACAAGTCTTATCGGAACTTGGTGATAAGCATGAAAAATAATTTCCGCGCGTGGCTTGAAGGTAGGCATTATATTGTTGCAATCGTTGCAATTTTATTGTCCGTAGTCCTTCCCTCTTTAATGCTTGTTATATTCAGATCATTTGTAACGCAGTTGCCAGTTTATGTTGGTTATATGTGTTTGCCAGATTCTGCTAATGTGCATAATGCGGTAGAAGGTATAACGTTCCAATGTCAATCTGGTAGTAGTGTTGTTAATTTTGTTGTTCCTCTGTATGAAGTTATTGTAGTTGGGTTTATTGCCGCGGCATTCGTTTGCCTTGCTCCGATTATGGTATCGTGGGAACGTTTCGTGATGAAAAGGTTGCGAATATATGCATTGAGTGCTGCTTTATTGTGTTTGTTTGTTTCATTCGGCGCTTCAGTGTTAATTGTTCGTATAATTGATTTGCAGTTATTGAGTACATTGCAGATGATTTTAGGTAATGCGTGGATTGATATTGTGCTCATAATGATTGGATTAGCCTGTTTTGGAAGGTTTTACGGCCTTGCATTTGGTGTCTTTTTAGCGGTGATGAATATTGCCACACAAGGTTTGCAAAGTAAAATTGGATTGATTTTGCGATGGTATCCTTCTGGAACTTTGCCTGTAATTCCTGGACAATCCATATTGTTATATGTCGTTGTTGTGCTTACTGTAATTGCAGTTTGCCTGTGGAGCGGCACGTGTGGACGTGGATTGCTTTATTTTGAACGTGCTTAAAAGGCGTGTTTAATTATGTTTTAAAAGTCAACTCAATAGTGTTTAATAGAACGTATGTTCGATAATATTGTGATGCTTGTTTTAATGGTGGTTGCTGTAGCAATAACCGCTGTTATTGTGTTGACTATTGTTAAGCACAACTCTGGAACGCAAGGCGCTAATGGCGTAAACCAACGCGAATTTAACGAATTACGCTCGCAGTATGAACAAGCGCGCGCTCAAGCTCAAGAAAATGGCAATCAGGCTATACGATATCGCACACAAGCAGAGCAGCTTGCTGAGCGATTAAAGTTTGTTGAAGCAGAACTTGTTAAAGCGCAGCAAGCAGAGCAATTGCGAGTGAATCGCGAAGAACAATTGCGCGCAGAGCGAGAAGAACGCGAACGGTTAAATCGTGAAAAAACTTTGAAAGAGCAAGGTAAAGTCTTGGAAGCGCTTGCTCCAGTAAAAGACAATCTCGAAGCATTGAAGAATAAAGTTTCGCAGATTGAAGAAGGGCGTAAGCAAGAAATGGGCGTGCTAAGCACTCAGCTTAAAGGCTTAAGTGAGCAGCAAACAAGGCTTGACCGCGAAACAAGTTCGCTTTCTGCAGCATTGCGAAATAATAAGGTTCGCGGAGCTTGGGGCGAGGCTCAACTAAAGAATATTGTTGAATCTGCAGGCTTGCTTGAGCATGTTGATTTTGATACGCAGGTTGTTGTAACTGGAGTAAATGGCGAGCAGCAGAGGCCAGATATGGTTGTGCATCTGCCAGGAGGCAAAACAATTCCAGTTGATGCAAAAGTTCCGTATGCTGATTATCAGCGCGCTTGCGAAATACCAGATAATGCAAGTGACGAAGAATTAGCTAGAAGGAGCGAGCTTCTCAAAGCGCACGCTAAGGCTTTGCGAGAGCACGTCAGAGTATTAGGAGCTAAAGCATATTGGCAGGCTTTTGAAACAGCACCAGATTTTGTAGTTGCATTTATTCCAAACGAAGCATTGCTTCAGGCAGCTCTTGAAGCGGATCCAACGCTTATGGATGATGCTTTTGCGCAAAAAGTAGCACTCACTTCACCAGTTACTTTGTGGGCTGTGCTTAAGTCTGTTGCGTACGCATGGCAGCAGCAAAGTCTTACAGATGACGCAAAAGAACTTTTCGATTTATCTCGAGAATTGTACGATCGCTTTGCAGTTCTTGGAGAAAATGCTTCAAAACTTGGCGTATCTTTGGCAAGAACAGTTGCAGCTTACAATAAGTTTGCTTCTTCGCTTGAGTCGCGAGTGTTGGTAACAGCGCGTAAACTTCAGAAGTTAGACCAAAGTAAAGTTATTGCTTCAATAGATCTTATAGATTCTGATAAAGCTGATGTTAAAGAGCTGAGCGCTCCGGAAGTATCAGTAGAAGATCGTTAAGCATAAAAACATCAAAGCATCAAAAATTGAACAACTCTAAACGCTAAGGAGTGCAAAATGGCAGAATTACAAGAGGAACGTGCGGAACTTAAGCGCATGCTTTGTGCGGATATGAGTGCGAAACCATTTAGTGAACTGTTTTCTGTTACTTTTAATCAGCGCGGCTCCAAGTTGGTTGGTGATGTTCTTTTTGACGCAATTGAGAAAGCTGGGTATTCGTTAGAGCGCGATGTTGACGCTGTTGGTGCGTTAACTGCTGCTGCAGTTCCAATGGTTTTTGCGCTTATTCATGCTGCAGAACGTAAAGGAATTGCACTCGACGGCTTTGTTATGGATTTTGTTTTTCCTGCAACAAAAGGTCCGTCAGTTAAAGGCAAGCGAGTATTATTGCTTGACTCTTGGCTTTCTGAAAAATCGTATGTTCAAACTTCTTCGCTTGTGACTTTACGACACGGCAATGAATTAAGTCTTGATTTTGGCATTGTTAATCAGCAAGGCGCGCAAATTCTTGCTATAGTTGCATTAATTGGTGGTGTTGACGCCGACGAACAAGGCATGAGGCATCTTCAATTAGTAAATCCAATAAGTGAGGAGAGTACTAAAATGGCATTTGTTCAAGCTTTCGATGAAGAAGAATTACGTGCAGATGCAGATC
>NZ_CAMYOS010000033.1:0-5530 GCF_947280595.1 uncultured Gardnerella sp.
TTTGCACCAACAACAAGATTACCCTTAACAGACTTATCAAGACTCGAAACAGACTTAGGAGCTTCAGGCGCTTCTACAGAAGAAGATGGAGGCTCTAAGTGATCAACCACAATTACTTTTGAAATAGTATCGCTACTATTACCAGTATCAGTTGTGATATTACCTGCATAATCAACTGCTTCTACTTTAATAGTATGTTTACCATTAGTTAAATCAGAAGTTGGAATATCAAAATCAAACTCTGTTTTATCTGGCTTATCTGCAGAAACATTACTCTCACTATTATTATCTGAATCTGCATCAGTAAGAGTATCTTCAATACTCTTAGAAACAAGTTTATTTTCGCTAGAAGCAACAACGTTACCATCAACATATACTTTTACAAGTTTGAGATTATCATCCTTAACTTTCACTTTGATGGATCTATTATCTTTAATAGTTTCATTGCTTTCTACGCCAATATTAACTTTAGGATTCAACTTATCAACAACTACAGGTATGAATGTTTGCAAAGATGAAGCGGTTGTATTATTCACTTCTACATGAATAATATCCTTATCTTTTACATCAAACTTCCTATTGAATGAAGATTCGTTTACTTTTTCTCCTCCACCATCTGTTGAGAAGAATTCGCTAACTATATTGCCGTTTATAAGCAGAGAATATCCAAAGCTATCTTGACTCATAGAACCTTCGAAGTCTACAGAATCTTGATTTGTAAACAACGTATTTCCGTAAAGCTTAGGAGTACTAAACACAGCCTTAGCCGGATTTACATCAAAGTAGAATCTTGTTTTAGTATCAAGGAAGCTTCTCTCAGATTCCTCAGTTGATCCTTCTTTCTTAACTTTTTCTTTAAGTTGCATACGGAAATCATTTATTCCAACATGCATAGGAAGAGTCACACTAAAACGACCATCTTTGATTACAGCAACAATAGGATCTTTCAATTTCATATGACCGTCAACTACTTCAGCAGAAGGAGTGAACACTATGTTTGAAATCTTAGGTCCAACTCTACCTGTTACTGTAAAGGAACTACCACTTATATTAGGATTTGGTTTACCATCTTTCAAATTTGGTTGAATTATATAAGTGTTCATTCCCTCAAACTTATTTGCAGACTCCTTATCTATTTCAAAGTCATAATCCTTGCTGAATATCCTATGAACCTCCTCATCAAACTTATCTACTGGCTTCGTACGACCTTCTAAAGCAAACACTTTAGAAGAATCATTCGCGCCATCAGATGCAGTTAGAGTAACAGTATAAGCAGAAGCATCAGGCTTGATCGTAACTTCGAACGAACCATCATCATTAAGCTTTACATCATCAGGATCTACATCTCCAGAAGAAGAACCGCTACCAACAGAAACACCGCCATCAGGAGTTTGAGCTGTTTTAACATAATCCAAATGCATCGAAAGCTTGTCACCTTTATCGTCAGTAACTTTACCTTTAATAGTAACTTCGCCGTTTTCTTTAACATCGAGATTATTATTATTGTTCAAATTAGTTACTGTTATATTTGGAGCATGAGCATTGAAAGTTACATCAACTTCATCACTGTCAATTGAGGAACCTGCAGAGTTTAAACCTGTAACAACAATGTGATTAACACCGTTTTCAAGAGGAATAAAAGCTGCAAAAGCTGATTTATCTTTGAAGAATTTCTTATGCTCATCATCAACAGTTACAGTCTTATTCCCATTATCTTTATAAGTAACTGAAACCTTAATATCTTTCACATCATCGGAAGCATAACCGCCTATATGAAGATAAAGATTATCGTCACCAGCAAATTTAGACATGAACCTAATTGCCATAGTCTTACTTGCAAGCTTAGAAGCACCATTTATAACAACATCTTTAGAATCTGTAGAATCCTTGAAGATCTTATAAACATAGCCACTACTATTTTCAGCAGAATCCTTAGTTGAGACATAAAGGAATTTAGCATCAGAGCCAATATGAACCTTATAAGTATGCTTTGTTGCAGGATTAGAAGGATCAAAGTTTAACTTACAAGCGCCTTTTTCATCTTTTTCCTGGCATGTTTTATCTACATTTCTAACTGCAGCCCATTTGCCATTTATATGAACATCAGGCACATAAGTTTCACTCAAATCGTCCACAACAGTAATAATCACATCACCATTAGAGTCACGATCAGAAACCTTAATCTTAGGAGCTTTTGTATCAAGACCAACCTTCATAGTGTAGGTTTGGAAACGATCAGAATTCTTAGATAATTTAGCTGTAACCTTATACGTATATATTCCATCAGGAGCAGTTACTTCTTTACCGGTTTTAGGATCGTATTCACTACCATCCCATTCACCAGTTGAACTCTCATTACCATGAGCGCTCCCTTTAAGACTCCTATAATAGCTACGGCTAACATAATTATCATAACCTAAGTCTTTAATTAACTTGCCTTTAGCATCATATATAGAATACTTAACTTCTTCAGCACTACGGAACATCATTAAAGATGGGATAATAGTGTCTAAAAGCTCATCTTTGTTAGGAGAGAACGAACCTAATTTAGTAGCTTCACCTTCACGATTCACTTTTACTTTATTAGTATTGCTTACTGCAGAAACAAGAGTTGTACTTGCCTTAACATCGGAAGAGTACTCATTGTTTGGATCAACAAGAATCGGTTCTTTATTCCAATCTCCCACAAAACCAAGATATGGCACTGAAAGACTTGGCTGATTAGAATCTTTTGATTCAAATCGAATATAACCTTCAATATAGTGATCTTTACTAGTATTTGGTTTAAGCTTGAATTCAACTGTTGCAACACTATTAGCTTTTACTAAAATACTGCCATTGCAATTTTGAGGAGTTAAATTCTCATTACTTATATTTGTAACAGTATCTTTATTAGCTTCATTAGATTCATTTAATACTTTTTCAGTTGGAACGTTGAAAGTTAAATCTTTGCTTCCATAATTATGCAAATTGACTGTAATAGTTCGTTCACCATTAACTTCACGAAGAGGTACATAAGATTCATCATTTACAGTTGCAATAACATTAGTATCCATAGCTTTGTCAACTTGCGCTAAACCAGCACCAATTTGACGAGGAGCATATGGAACACCATCATCTTTACCATTAGATGTAAGAATCTTAGCTGTATTCATCAATGCTTGAGTTGCTCTTTTTACTCGATCTTTTGCAGAAAGCTTCGGGAAACGATTCTTATAATATTGCACCATAAGAGCAGAAAGACCGGAAATATTTGGAGCAGCCATGGAAGTACCAGACATATTCACATAATTGCCTGTACCGTTCTGAGTAGAGAATACATTTCCACCAATTCCAGCAATATGAGGCTTAAAATCAAGTTCTGGCGTTGGACCCCAAGAAGTGAATCCTGAAGGATGCATGCTGTCAGGATTTGGAGCGCTTACATAATTATTGCTGAAAGAAATCTTAACTTTCTTATTTTGTTTAAGCTCATCAAGCATTTTCAACGCGTCAGAACGTCTAATCGATACTCCAAATTTTTTACCAAATCCTTCAATACCAGCCATACCAAGGAATTGTTCTGTACCTTTATCATTATTGTAAACAAGTATGCCTGCTGCACCAGCTTCAAAAGCATGCTTAAATTTTGTAGCAAAATTGATTTTACCACGCTCAACTAATACGTATTTACCGTGAACGTTTAGACCATCATACTCATCCATATCAGGATCGTCAGAATCATCATCGTACGATCTTCCGTATCCTACAGAAACAACTTCGCGCTCCTGTCCATCAGGTTTACCAGTCGCTAACCTATAAAGTATATCTGTACCTTTATCGGAACCATCTGCTTTATAAGTAGCTTTTTTCTCTGTCATAATGGAATTTTCAACAGATGCTACGCTAAAAGCTTCAGGGAACGCAGAAGGAGTTCCAAGAGTTGCATCATCTAACTTTCCTAAAACATCATCTATTTCACCGTTAGATGAGAAATTCAAACCAGAGTTTCCAGCTGAAACAACTGGAAGAACTCCAGCATCTCTAGCTTTCTTCAACGCTAGACCTGTAATATTTGAAGCTCCACTAAAACCATTGGTTGAACCAAGAGACATGTTTATAACATCAGCACCAAGCTCAACGGATTTTTCAACAGCAGCAGCTATATCAGCGTCATCCGCACCGCCAGCTCTACTAGCTTCATTAGAAAACACTTTCATAGCAAGCAACTGTGCGTTTGGAGCAACACCATCAACACGCCAATTATCTTTAGCTAATTTATTTCCTTCATCTCCATTAGCAGCAACAATTCCAGCTACGTGCATGCCATGCTGTTCTTCACTAATGTCATCTCTAACGTTATTGTTTTGATCTGCAAAATTATAACCGTCAGGCACTTTATCTGTAAAACCTGGCTTTGGTTGCATTTTAATATGAGCTTTTGCGCTTAAATCAAGCTTCATATCTGGCTGATTCATATCAATACCGGTATCAATAATTGAAACTAACATACCGGTACCGTCAAGCTTATATTTCTTAAACGCTTCAGACACTCCTTGAAGAACACGCGCATTATTTTCCATAGTATGGAATTTACGTGCTTTATGAGCAGATTCGACTTCTGGCTCTTTTCTAAGCTCTAAAACGAGATTCTGAGGCATTGTAACTTCAAATGCGTTCACCAAATATCCAAGCTGGCGACGAACTTTCATTTGATACTTTTCACACCATTTAGATAGTAGCTTATTTTGCTGAGCCATACGAGCAGAAGCAACACCCTTCCCTATGCCACTTTTACCCTTAAGTGTAACTATAACATTCACTTCTTTTTTAGAATTGAAGTCGAATTCATTTTTATATGCTTTTTTATAATCTTCTATTGCTTTTTCAAGTATTGAACCTTTAGGAACATCATCAGAATTCTTATGATTTTCAGAAAAAGCCTTAATAGCTTTTTTAATCTCAGCTTCTGTTGGTACGTGACCTTTTTGCGCAGCGTCACTAAGCAATTTATTTGCGTCAACAGAAGTAGATTTTTCGCCATTGTTTACATCTGCAACTGTTTGCGCAAAAGCAGGAACTGCAGAAAACGGCACGAGCAATGTTGCTGCAGCAATACCTAATGCTGCTAACCGAGTTAGGTATGACGTTCTAGTGAACTTCACAACAATCTCCTCTCGAATGAATATGAACATATCCCCCAAACGACTAAAGCGCAGAAGAAATATTGTTGGAAACTCTATCACTATTTATGTAATAAAAATCTTTGATTTAACAGCATAAAAGCAGTATTAAAACAGAAAAAAATTATCTACCATACTAAAAAATGGCATAATAAAGCCAATACCCCCCCCCATTGAATAAACTTAATTAACATCGAAAATATTTTTATTTAACATTTAATTTACATACATAATTCGTAAAAATTCCTAAAAATTTAATATTAAATAATGCTTATATTTACAAATCATAAAATTGATTAACTAAGCAATAGCTAAAAACAATTGATAATTAAATAAAACAAACTAATAATTAAATAAAACAAAAATGC
>NZ_CAMYOS010000034.1:0-4659 GCF_947280595.1 uncultured Gardnerella sp.
GCATCCATTTTGTTTTCTTCTGGATCCTGCAATTGTTGTAGTAATCTATATATTCACTTTCCAATTTGAATTTAAAACTATAGCGCAATACCCTCCTTACTGGTTTTGTCCAGTAAAGAGGGTGCATATCAATTTAGACAAGGGTGTGTGTTTGTTTTACTGATTTCTTATCTTATTAAACAAAGCGCGCAAACAAACAGTGTTGTGTTAGACGTGTTTTTAGGTTCGCATCTGCATTTGTTATTTCGCTGCACTATTATTTAGGATTCCTTGTTATCTCATCTCTTTTTTACCAAATTGTGTTATTGCAATCAAAAATACAAACACAGATATTGCAATTGCACATGGCAAAAATGGTATAAGATTAAATCCGTTTCCTAATCCTGTTGATGTAACTGCATGTAGAGAGCGGGAAACCATATATCCGCTGTAACAATAAGGATAAACTATCCAAAGTGGAGTATTTGCTATTAATACGCCAGGAATTACAAGAAGTATATTTAATCCGATGGATAACATTGACTTTTCAAAAAGCACAGTAATCGCCCACATGACTATTACGCTTGGAATCATAGTCAAAAACAGATTTAAACACCATTTTAGTAGATACATAATTGGGAGCGTTTCTGTAACTCCTGTGCTACTGGTTGCAAACAATCCTGCTATAACGAATACAGCAAAAAATACGACCATTTCCATAAGCAAATAAAATAGCAGTACGCAAAATTTTGCAGCAGAAATCGCGTATCTGCTAACAGGCAGTGCCAGCATTTTTAGTATTCCGTTATTGCTTGTTTCTCGTCCTGCAATCATCACGCAAATAACAATCATACTAAGTGGAAGCAGATAATATGAGTAGACTAATGCGCTTTGAATAAACATAGCAGCCCATGCGTGTGTATATTCTGGAGTGAAGTAGCTATGAAGGCTTGCTACACCAGATCCAACCACAAGTAATGGCGCAATAAAAATCAAAGGAATAATTTTACTACGCTTTACTTTCTTAAATTCGATTCTAAAAAGTTCAAAAAATCTCATTTTCATAATCTCCTTATTCATAGTGCAGGTTCTTAGCTGCCCACAATCCAGAACATAAAAACAGAAGTGTTTCAACTATGGATACGATTACGACCGTAGTATTAGGTTGCGCGCTCATGGCAACTGCTGGTTTTAGCATAACGATAAAAGGTGATGCCATAAAAAGCACAATGTCTGAAGAAGCCAATGCCATGCCGCTTAAAAATCCTGCTACACCAATTCCAAGCGTTACCCACATGTTTTCAAATCGTGATGATACAAAAATCATAAAGGACAATACAGGCATTGACGTAATAAATGAATATGCAGCAAAAGATATAAGAGTACTTACATTAAACGTGCCTTGTGGCAAATCTGTTACACCGATTTTTGCAAGTGCTAAATTTTGTATGCAAATAGCGATTAGTAATAGAACGGTCAGCAGCATAAATTTGCATAGGTACATAGCAGGAACGCTCATAGGCAGCATATGCATCTTTTTTACTGCATTTCCCTTAAATTCCAAGTTGTAGATAATGCATGCTGCGACTATTATGCCGAACATGTTTAACACCATAATCATGCCGTAAAGCTGTGTGAGAAGAATATCCATAGGAGCTAAAGGCAGGTTTAATAATGTATTTTTCCGTACAATAAAATTCACAAAAGCGTACGCTGCTCCCATAATTCCAATAGCAATCATAAGAGCTATAAAGCCAGTTCTCTTGCATTTTTTTAGTTCGATTACAAGCGTTTTCATAGTCTTGCACTCTGCTTCCTGATCTTATTGTCTTCATCAATCATGGATAGGAACATATCTTCCAAATTGTCGGAAGCAAAACCAGATTGTAATGCATGCTGTCGTAGTTCATCTAAACTACCTTCAAATAACAAGTGTCCGTGATTAAGTATTCCAATATCATCTGCAATAAGCTCAATTTCGGATAGCATATGAGAAGAAATAAGAATCGTGCAATCGTAAAGATCTGGCAGTGACTTAATCAGATTTCGGATTTCATGTATGCCAGATGGATCGAGTCCATTTGTTGGCTCATCTAAAATCAAAATAGGTGGTCTACCAAGCAATGCTCCAGCAAGACCAAGCCTTTGCTTCATGCCAAGCGAATATTTTTTTGCAAGACGGTCTGCAAACTCAGAAAGACCCACTAATTCTAATGCGTCATCAACTGCACTCTTAGGTAGTTCTAAAATGCGACGTATAATGTCAAGATTTTCTCTACCTGTTAGATTTGCATAGAAAGATGGTGATTCAATAAATGAGCCTATTTCTTTCAAAATAGGTATGCGGTCGGTAGGAAACTGCTTTCCATCGATTGTAAATACACCTTTTGTTGGAGATGTAAGCCCTAGGAGCATTTTCATTGTTGTAGATTTTCCAGCTCCATTTGGCCCAAGAAAGCCGTAAATGCTACCTTTGCGAATATGAAGTGAAACATCATTAACAGCAATAAATGACTTATATTTTTTTGTTAAATGTTCTGTTGTAACAATATTGTTCATGGCAATATCTCCTTTCAGGATTTATGATATTGCGTCAACCTTTCTACAACATTCTCTTCACCTTACATCTACCTTACATTTTTATGCGAGGTCAAAAAATGAATATTCACATGGCATAATATATGTTAGGGGGTTCTCAATGAATCGGAATGATTATTTATTGAACAAGCATCTGCTGCTTGTTGACGATGAGCAGGAACTTCTAGATATGGTTGTGTCTATATTAAACGAATACGGTTTTTATAATATAACGACTGCAAAAAGTATAAAAGATGCCGTAGGAGCAACACAAAAATTACGTCCAGAATTAGCAATCCTTGATGTTATGCTCCCCGACGGTAATGGGTTTGAGCTAATGAAGCAGATAAAACAATATAGTGATTGTCCTATTTTATTCCTTACTGCTTGCGGTGAAGATGAAGATAAGTTTAAGGGATTTGACTTAGGAGCAGACGATTATATTGTAAAGCCGTTTCTTCCAAAAGAGCTAACGTTTCGCATTATGGCAATTTTAAGACGAAGCTACAAGAGTGAAAATCCCATTGTTAAACTGAAGAATAGTCAGATTGATTTTTCTTCTGCCCAAGTAATAAAAAACAACGAACATATTCCGCTTACAGCCAAAGAATATGATTTACTTTCTGCACTTTATAGAAATGCTGGATGTATTGTAACAATTGACGCGCTATGTGAAGCTGCATGGGGAGCTAATCCTTTTGGATATGAAAATTCTTTAATGGCACATATACGTCGTATCAGAGAAAAAATAGAACTCAATCCATCGCAGCCTGTTTCTTTAATAACAGTTAAAGGCTTAGGATATAAGCTGATTGTGGAGTAAAGCAGAATGAAAAGCATACCAAAACTAATACAACGCTTTATAAGTATTTTTCTACTAAGCTCTGTGCTTATAGTATTAATGAATATTATTGCGTTTATTGTACTTATAGGAACTTACGCTCCCGATAAAGAGATGTCTCCTTATAGCATAGCAAAAGAGACGGGAGAAGCATTACAATTATCCGCAAGTGGGGATTATGTATTATCAAAAAATATGTCTTCCAAATTGACAAATTCTGGCGCATGGGCAATTTTGATTGATAATAATACGTTGAAAGTCGTATGGAAAACAGAAAATGTCCCTGCAGGTATTCCAAATAACTATACTTTGTCTGATATAGCTAATTTGAGCGTTGGTTACATTGATGGTTATCCAACTTACACTGGCAAAAATAAGGATGGAGTTGTTGTAGTCGGATTTCCGCACAACAGCTTTTGGAAACATACGCGACCAAGTTGGAACTACAGTTTAATCTCAAATTTTCCGCAGATTGTTTTAAGCGTATTATTTATCAACATTTTGCTGATTCTTGGAATTTATTTAATAGCTAATATAAAACTACTAAAATCAATTAATCCGATTACAAAAGGGATACAACGTTTATCTAGTGGAGAAAGCGTGCATATTCCAGAAACAGGAGCGCTTTCAGAAATTTCATCTAACATAAATTCTGCTTCCGATATTTTGCAAATACAAAAAGAACAATTGAGAAAAAGGGAGACTGCAAGAGCAAATTGGATAGCTGGGGTTTCGCATGATATTCGTACGCCGTTATCTATGGTTATGGGATATGCGGGACAGTTAGAAAATTCTCTCCATATTTCGCAAGAAGATCGTAAAAAAGCGACGATGATTATTAAGCAAAGTGCAAGAATGAAGAATTTGATTAATGACCTTAATCTGGCTTCAAAACTTGAATACAATATGCAACCAATTATGAAAAAAGAAGAAAATGTTGTTGCTGTTGTTAGGCAAGTTGTTGTGGATTTTATGAATATGGGTATGCAAGATGAGTTTTCGATTAAATGGGAAACGGACGCAGAATTGACTGTTTGCAATATTAATGTAGACAAAGATTTATTAAAACGAGCAATATCTAATCTTATTCAGAACAGCATATCTCATAATGAAAATGGGTGTACGATTTATGTATCCGTTGCTGCAAATAATGATAATTGTATTATTTGTGTTGAAGATAACGGTATAGGTGTTTCAGATGAAAAAATCGAAAAGCTTAATCATGCACCGCACTATATGATTTGCGATACAAGTACTGCAGA
>NZ_CAMYOS010000035.1:0-3580 GCF_947280595.1 uncultured Gardnerella sp.
ATCTGCTTGGCTATATAAATTTAAGGAGGTTAGTTATGAAGAAATCTGTATATCAGGCTATACGATTATTCCTTTTTTCATTATTATTACCTCTTTTAGGACTAATCCTTAACTCACTTAGATTGTTTAATCCAGAAATTGTTTATAACTCACCTGTTTTATTTATCGGTATAGCTCACGTATTTGGTTTAACAACACTTGTCCTTTACTCAATCGTTGTCAATCAAAAAACACTCGAAAACTTAGGAGTTTGTAAAACCATTGCCATAGCGCTTATCGCACCAGCCATTGATTTATTGATATTACAAGAGTCTCCTCGGCAATTGGGTAGTAGCTGGACTTGCACGTACATTACATTTTTTATTACTCTTGAATGTATCCCAACTATAATTCCAATCATTGTTAAAGAGTTTTTGCGAAGAAGAAACCAAAAACATACAGCCTAAAAATGCACCCACCTAATCATCCTTTGACATCAATACTACGCTCTACACGTGTATTGAGAGAACTTACGAGTATATCTACACTTTTTTCAAGTGCACACTATGGATACTGTGTGCACTTTTTAACGATAGAAAAAGGCAATCGTTAAAAGGTTTAAGACCTGCTTAATAGCTTGATTTTGAATCCGAAGATACAACAACGGAAAGCTATAATCTGAATAGCAGTTAAACTTTTGCTTTCATCTGCTTGCGTATGCTTGCAACTATTTTGTAAAATAAGGTCAGAAAGGAAGCGAACACAATGACAAACACGAACGCTGTATATGCAAGAATCGACACAAATCTTAAAGAAAATGCTGAAAACATATTGAACCAGCTTGGAATAACACCATCTTCAGCAATCCAAATGCTTTACAGCCAGATTGTTTTACAAAAAGGTATGCCATTTGAACTCCGCTTGCCAGTTAATACGCCTACTGCTTTAGGCAGCTTAACAAGAGCAGAGTTGGATAAAGAATTGCAGAAAGGCATCAACTCACTTTCGACTGGCAAACAATATAGTGCAGATGAAGTAGACCAATTCTTTGCAAAGGAATATGGTGCATGAGTACAACTTATAACATCATCTATTCTCCACAAGCGTTCCTTGATCTCACTGAGCTATACGAATACATTCGCTTCACATTACAAGTTCCAAAAACAGCTGAAAAACAAGTCAACCGAATTAAGTATGCTATACGTTCTCTTGAGACTATGCCTATGCGATATACACTTGTTGATTGGGAGCCGTGGTGTTCTAAAGGAATACACAGAGTTCCAGTCGACAACTACACAGTTTTTTACCAAGTAGACGAAGACCAAATGACTGTAATAGTTATTCGCATATTCTACTCAGGCAGAAATATTGAAAACATTGTTAACGACACAAACAACTAATGCGCGATTCGGACTAGAAAAGTACTGGTAGTATATCTACACTTTTTTCAAGTGCACACTATGGATACTGTGTGCACCTTTTAACGATAGAAAATATCACAAAAAGATTTAAGATTAGCTTAATAACAACATTTACATTACAATTGTTCCAGTTGTTTAGTCTGGTCTCTTCTCACGTAGATAACCGCGAGTATTTCAACTTCTTTTCTACTCTCATCAACCCAAAAATAAACGTAATAATTTTTTACGCGTATTCTTCTAAAACCAAGTTCACACCACGACTGCTAATCAGCATTCAAGCTCTTCAAAAACATCATCCATCGGATAACTATCACCTTGAACCGCCTAATCATAGCCTTTAGCCATCAAAGCATTTGTCCAGTTTCCATTCATGTATTTGGCGAACTTTTATTCAAGTGTTTGGCTAGTTTTCATTCATATATTTGGACATTCACTATTATATAGATTGCATATTCGGTATAATCCCCAACAAGCAACTTCTTAAACTCAGAAACCTTATTTTCTGGAATAACCAGCAAGCCGTTACCATAAGAAATCAAATAATGTAGGGAACTTTTTTACAATTTTTACACCGATTTGTTCCCCAAAACATAAACAACTAGAGCGCACAACTACTCTACAGCAAAATAGCAAAATAACATCTAGAATCTCGATAAGTAAGCTTAAATCCACCGCGCGCTAAACCTTTTAACGTTTAACCCTGCAAACTACTGCTACACAAGCGCAAATTTGCAAGCAAAGTGGAGCATCAAATATAGGGGAACAATCAGGCGAAATCACTCCAGGATATTGTTTCAGCTCTTCAACGCAATAATCCGTATGCGTAAAAATATCTCTGAACTTTATGTCATGCTCATAAAAGCAAACAAAATCTCGCTTATCACGACTACGCTGACTTCATGAAAACAGTACAGTATTTATCCAGTTCTTTAAGTCCCGTTTGCTCATGACCGCTAGAATTTAATCGGATATGGTTATCCAAACTTTTCAAGTAAGATAAATTAACGTAAAATAAGTGAAAAATAGTCTGTCTATGAAAGTAGTCATCTGCTTGGCTATATAAATTTAAGGAGGTTAGTTATGAAGAAATCTGTATATCAAGCTATACGATTATTCCTTTTTTCATTATTACTCCCTCTTTTAGGACTTATTATAAATTCTCTTAAATCACTCGATTGGGAAATTGTTTATGACTCACCCTTTTTACTCATTGTTATAGCTCATGCACTTGGTTTAACAAAAATTCTTCTTTACTCGATTGTTGTCAATCAAAAAACACTCGAAAACTTAGGAGTTTGTAAAACCATCGCTATCGCGCTTATCGCCCCTGCTATTGATTTATTGATATTACAAGAGTCTCCTCGGCAATTGGGTAGTAGCTGGACTTGCACGTACATTACATTTTTTATTACTCTTGAATGTATCCCAACTATAATTCCAATCATTGTTAAAGAGTTTTTACGAAGAAGAAACCAAAAACATAAAGCCTAAAAATGCACCCACCTAATCAGCCCTTGACATCAATACTACGCTCTCCACGCACGTAGAGCCTTTTGCTCAAAAGAGAAGAAAACAGTCTTACAAAATCTTATGCAGCTACTGCGGTTCTTCTCCGTGGGTGCTGCTTGATAACGAGAACAATATTGGTAAGCACAATGCCAACAACTACGCTCACCCATGCCAAACTCGGCGTAAGTAGCCAAGCGAGAACACCAAAGATCAGCAGTCGAAGCAGTACAGCAATGGCTAAGAAAGGCCAACTTTTTGTTGGGCATTTCTGTTGATCAGCCTTCAATGCGCCCATCAGAACCATAACCGCAGCTGCCACGCAAGAAAATAGCATATTGCCCAAGAACATGACGAGCAGCGTTCGCCAGCCAGCGATAGTACAAAGCATCCACCATTGCAACATCAATGCAAGCACAAATATGACAACATCGTATACTGCTTCCATCAGCATATTCGCAACGATTAACGAGGAGAATGTTAGAGACACACCTCTAGGAGTGCCTGTTTTACCTGCGCTCGCATGCTGTAATGCAATCATATTGCTCACCTCGCGCGCTTTACGCGCTCTTCTTCAAGCATTTGAACGCCAAGCTCAACCGCTTTCTGTGAAGCTTCATGTAATTGCGCATCCGTCATCCCGCGCTGCCAAGGCTTTTCAAAAACAAACAGCA
>NZ_CAMYOS010000036.1:0-3487 GCF_947280595.1 uncultured Gardnerella sp.
TTTCTGTAATCACATGACCCCAAAAAGCATGCTTGAAAAGCACTGGCCTTACATTAATCTCACTCATCATCTTTCTCCAGAAAATGCAATCACGGAATATCGTGCTTTGATTACACAGATTTGATTATACAAAATATCTAAAAATTGTCCTAATCCCCGATTGAGTGGTCAGTATAGATAAAATTTAATATTTTTCCTATATATTCCCCTATATATTAATCCAATACCTTCTTGTCGTAACATTTCCTCTTGATAAGCTATTTTTCACTTTGTTTTCCAAAATTCCACCATTATTTTCTATAACTTTTATCGATCCAATATTGTCATCATCACACGTAATCAAAACTTTATGTAGATTCAAAGTCTCTTTACAATATGCAAGTGCCATAGAAAGCATTTTTGTTCCATAACCCTTCATACATTCAGATTGCCTAATCTCGTATCCGATATGACCACCATAGTTAATTAAAAAAGAATTTAATTCATGCCTTATACTAATTTCACCAATAAATTTTTCATTATCTATCAGCCAAAACGTAGTAGCTTTAACATAATTTGCAGGCAAATTTATACCATGTTCATAGTTATAAGAACTCTCTATAATTGTCTCTGGGTTTATAAAACGTCTTTCTGCATTCGGCCTAAAAATTTCATCTTCTTCATTTGCTTCTATATAACCTTGGATATATTTACTATCTGGTCTAATTAATTTCATAAGTTCCCCTTATTCTTAATATGCAATTCTAATAAGAATACAATTCTATTAAAATTAGAATCCATAATAGTCTGTTTAGCTTTAATAGTATTACTATTAAAAAAAACCACCCTTTTATAGATGGAAACAAGCGTATCGGCACACATGTCACACTAATCTTTCTAGCACTAACAACATTATGTTGTCTTACAAAGATGAAGAACTGATCGATATTATTCTCAAAGTCGCATCAGGCAAGGCAAATGAAAATGACCTTTACACTTGGATTAAAAATCACCAAGCCTAATACTCCAACATTATGAAGCATTCTTAGAATATGCCAAACTCTATTTCGTGTGACTAGTCAAAGTAGCGGACATAAAACACCACAACAGTATTACTTCACTACAGCTTTTCCACAAGCAGTTACAGGTTGACTCACGAATTACTTATACCTACAGACTCAGTAACCCTGAGAAGTACATTCCCTTACTCAGCCAACAAAGAGCTGTGAAGATCAACGCGTTAAACGTTTTCTTCTAGAGTTTTAAGCAATTGACACTTTTTTAACTTTTACACTAATTTATTTCTATATTTTCTAATAGTTACCTTTTAAATTATCTTTCTTTCTCAATTGTTTTCTTTCAGTGCAAGTTCTATAAGCTTATCCGTATAATCAGCCATAAATAACGGAATATTCAACATATCATCGTCTAGTTTTAGATTATTCAGCGAGAATCGTATACGCAATTTCGTTTGATTAGGGAATAATTCTTTAAACTTTTTCAAACTTCTACTATTAATATTTGCTTCAGATTTAACCTCAATAGGGAAAATATCATTTTCTCGTTGAATAAGAAAATCCACTTCATACGGCGGATTTGTTTGAGACCAGTATCTAGGCGTCACTTCAAATTGAGTAAGTAGCGCTTGCAAAACATAATTTTCTGTTAAAGCACCCTTAAACTCAGTAAACAGCCTATTGCCTTCCACAAATGCAGTAGGAGCAAGTTGCGCTAATCGCCTTAACAAACCAACATCTGCTAAATAAATCTTAAAAGCAGATACATCGTCATAAGCAGCAATAGGTAAATTCGGCGCAGTATTTCTATAAATTTTATACACCAATTGTGCCGACACTAGCCATTGCAAAGCATCTTCATACTCTCTTGCTCGCGCACCATTTTTAACAACTTTATACAAGAATTTCTTGTTTTCGCGCGCAAGTTGAGATGGAATAGAATTCCAAATCATTGATATTTTTGGAAATTCACTAACATTAGGATGCTTTGCAAAATCTCGTTCATAAGCTGTTATAATCTCAAACAATGTCTCTTGCATTGCGTTCACATCTCGCGCTTTAGCCCACATTAAAACTGACTCAGGCATTCCCCCTGTAACATAATACATTTTTAATTTCTCGTATAGAGGGTTAAAAAATGCATCTGGAATCGACGCTATTCTATCGATTTGTTCAATAAACTTCACTAGATTTTCATCCCCATTAGCAAGTAAAAACTCTGTGAAATTCATTGGGTTTATTTGCATAAAATTAACTTTTCCAACTGGGAATGAAGATGGTTTTGCAAGCGTTATTCCAAGCAACGATCCAGCGCAAGCAACATGATATTGCGGAGCGTTTTCATAAAAATATTTCATCGAGTTTATTACTTCTGGACAGTCCTGAACCTCGTCAAATATAATCAGCGTGTTTTCTGGTTCGATTTTTTGACCACTTGCAAGCATTAGGTTTTGTAAAATTCGCTCCACATTTTTAGTGGTTTCAAAGAATTGCTTATATTCTTTGTTTTCATCGAAGTTAAAATAAGCAATATTTTTGTAGTTAAGCTTACCAAATTCTTTTAATATCCAAGTTTTGCCAACTTGACGCACGCCTCTTAATATCAATGGTTTACGATACGGCGAGTTCTTCCATGCTAAAAGTTTGCTCATAATCAGCCTTTTCATGATTACTCACCTTTCATCTTGCATTACGCTATTAGATATTGCAGCCGTATTAACGTTTGGCTGTTTCTACGCTTAGTTTCATTGCCGTTCTGTTATATTTTGCGTTATCTTTTATCGTGTATCACATTATTATATATGTTTTGGTGCATTTAATCACATAATTATACATATTTTAGTGTTTTTTATCACATAATTCTACGCATTGAGTAACACTCAGCATAAAAAACGCGGAAAGACACATAACAAAGGCATTGGTTTTAGCACTAAATATTTTGACCTTTATGAGTTGATGACATGTATTTTACACACCTTTTACACACCGCGCTTATCCAAATCCTCGTCATACTCACTAATATCGTGACGCTCACTTTTTAAGAAAATCTTCCATTTCTCTGATTCGTCTTTTAGCATCTTCTTGACCTGTTTTTTCTATAAGAAGCTGCTGTTTCTTAACTTTAAGCTCATCAATCTCGTTGGCAGTTTTCGTATATAGTTTCATCACATGTTGGATACAATGAAACCTTAACCTTAAACTATGAAGCTATTTCTTTAAACTCTGAAACTTTAGCTTGAAACTCTGAAACCTTTTTAGGCATCAAAAAAGACGGTATTACTACCGCCTTAATTATTTACACATAACGCTTTTAGATTTAGATTTCTATTTCATAGAAACTTGATCCTTGCTAAGCTCTACAAACTGGGATTTGTTGTAATTATCTTTATGTAAGAGAGTACATCTTCAAACTGCTCTAAAGGTATCCTGGCTAATGTTTTCGGCTGATTGTTCTGCCCGAACATAAACAGAAATAATGTTTATGTAACGAT
>NZ_CAMYOS010000037.1:0-3227 GCF_947280595.1 uncultured Gardnerella sp.
GGCGAGCTTGCCACCTTGCTTGCAGGGCGTTACGTAAGTTTTGAGGTGCTTCCTTTTACTTTTAGTGAATTTGTGAATTTGTATCAAAGTTTGAATTTAAGCATACAGGAATTATTTCAGCTGTATATCAAAATTGGTGGTATGCCTCCTCTTCATTATTTTAATGGGGAAGAGGAGCCGAGTTTTAGATATTTAAACGACATTTATAATACTGTTGTTGTTAAGGATATACTTGAATACAATTCAATCCGAGATGTTGATGTATTTAATCGCATTTTACTTTTTTGTTTAAATAATATTGGACAAAGTTTTTCAGCTAACAGCTTACGTAAGTATTTTGTTAGTGAAAATCGTAAAGTTTCAGTTGATACCATTTTGAATTACTTGAATTTTTGCCAAGCGGCGTATCTTCTAAAAAAAGTTCCACGCTATGACAGTGTTGGGAAAAAGTTATTGACGGTTGAGGAAAAATATTATGTAACAGATCATGGTTTTAGGCAAGCAGTAGGCTTATCAAACGTTGCGTCAATTGAACGTATTCTAGAAAATATTGTCTATATTGAGCTTTTGTCTCGTGGTTTTCAGGTTCAAGTTGGTCGTATTAATAATCAAGAAATCGATTTCATTGCTACTAGACAAGGTGAAACTGAGTATTATCAAGTCTCTTATTTGATGGCTAGCGAAGAGACTCGTAGCCGGGAATTTGGTGTTTATCGATTGGTTAAGGATAATTATCCTAAATATGTTTTGTCGATGGATACAATGAATTTTTCGCAAGAAGGGATTATACACAAATATTTACCAGATTTTCTACTGGAAGAGAATATGTAATCTGCTTGATTTTGTTCTTGTATATATGTATATATTATGTTTCGAGATGGATATTATTAAAAGGTTTAATGTGTGGCTGCTTTAGGCTGGCTCGGCGTGGTTTTTGAGTACTATTTTTCTGTTTGAGGGAAGATGTCTACGCTCTAGGGTCGAGTGCACAGGATGTTAACGTACTTCGCTTGCGTTGAAAGCACACTGTGCTTTCAACTTTGAGCAAGCTCAGCGAATCGAAGTGCATTCGCGAATTATATTTAATCGCTCATGCAAGTCGATTCGCCACTTTGCACCCACCCTGTGAAGTGGGAAAACATGGTAGAATAAACAAATTGAAGTGCTTTTTAAGGAGAATTAGAAAATATGAAATATGAAGATTTGATTTTCAAAATACCTAAAGAGTCTAAAACATATAGAACAGATTCTGAATTTGTAGTATCTAAGATGATGAATATTCTAGACGATCGGAAAAATGTAGGCGATAATAAAATAATAATAAATACAAATTTAAAACTGGGTTTACCGCTTGAGAATATTAACAAAATAGCTGGACCAATGATCGAGGCTTGGGCATGCGAAGTTTTTTCTGGCATTAGAGATAACATCGACAACGCTTATAATTTAATAAATGTGGAAGCGCAAGAGAGACTGGGGATGGCAGATATTATTCTTCAATTTAGAAAATCTGGAAATGTTATTACAGGCAATGTTGATGTTAAAGCCACCGCAAATGATATTCCTAATAGTGGAAAAGGTCCTAATATAACATCATTTTCTAGGATAAGAACTGCTTATGTTAAAGATCCAGATTATATGTTTATTATTCTATCAATTAAGCATAGAGTCTATTCTGAAACTAATAGAGAAACTGGTTTAATGGATGGGATAATGGAAATTGTTGATTATAATGCGTATGACCTTAAATTCATATCTTCTGCTGATATAAATTACAATCCTGCACTTGGGACTGGTCAAATTCAAATTAAAGATATTCATTATGTTACTTATCAGTATCGAACGACTTGGGAAATGTGTCAGTTACTTGATCAGAAGTATTTACACAGTACAAGGCGAACAATATATGATTTCTACAGAGAGGCTGTAAAGAACAAATGGATAAAGAATTAGTTGCGATTTGTGGCGATGCTGTTGAAGAACTCAAGAAAATTCCCACTAATAGCATTCGCTTAATCATTACTGATCCGCCATATAATTTGAATAAGGACTATGGTAAAAGTAAGGACAACCTTGAGTTTGAAGAATACCTTAAATTTTCACGAAAATGGCTGAAGGAAGCTAATAGGGTTCTTTCAAAAGATGGTTCAATATATGTTTTTATGGGCATGCGATATATAAGTTATATCTATTCAATACTAGAACAAGAGCTAGGAATGACTTTTAATTCATGGATAACTTGGTTTTACACACAAGGAATTGGAAAAACGAAGGGGTTTTCTCCAAGACATGATGATATATTGTACTTCACAAAAAGTCCCAAAAACTTTATTTTTAACCTAGATGAAATTAGAGTACCTCAGAAATACTATCGTTCAGTTAATAATATGCGTGGAGCAAATCCAGGAAATGTTTGGGAATTTTCGCATATCCACTATTGTAATAAGAATAGAAAGCTGCATCCAACACAAAAGCCAGAAGCACTTTATGAAAGAATGATACTGTCTTCATCAAATGAAGGAGACATAGTATTAGATCCGTTTCTTGGAAGTGGTACGTTATTGAGGGTGGCTCAGCAGACAAATAGAAGAGCTACTGGCTTTGATTCAAATCCAGAATATATAGTTATGTGCGAGGAGAGACTTAAAGAACCGTTTCATGGATTTGACAGTATTGACGAAAGAATGAAGCGCGTACCTAATGACTTAAATGATCCCCAAATCCGCCTTGAATACATTAAAAATCATATTAAATGGTTTTTGAAAAATCATCCTGACGCAATTGAAGAATTTATCGAAAACGTTAAAGTTAAATATTATTCAAAATTGGTTGAAACAAATCAGCTCGATTTAATTGAATCATTAAAATAAAATTCAAACCTTTTAACGATAGCCCTTCCTATCGTTAAAAGTGCACCCAATATACATAGTGTGCACTCAAAAAAGTGTAGATATACTCGTAAGTTCTCTCAATATACGTGGAGAGTTGTAGTATTGATGTCAAGGGCTGATTAGGTGGGTGCAAATTTGCACTTGTGTAGCAGGGGTTAGCGAAGCTAAACGTTAAAAGGTTTAGTGAGTGGCGACTGTAAGATGGCTCGGAGCGATTTTTGAGCGCAGTTTGGCTGTATGGGGAAGATATCAACACTCTAGGGTCGAGTGCACAGGATGTTAACGTTAAAAGGTGCACACACTTTGCACCCGGGCGGTAAATGATAATTTAGGGAG
>NZ_CAMYOS010000038.1:0-2770 GCF_947280595.1 uncultured Gardnerella sp.
TGTAAAAATCTTGCGATGAGAGAAACTCCGAGAGCTCAGCAACAACAAATAGAATAATTCTGTAAAAATACCTATACAAATTTTCATAAAGTAGTCTTACTATTAAAAAATTCGATTTTGATAAAATTCTAATTGTTTTGCTCTGAAATTTCTTCGCTATTTTTCCCGTCTTCATCAGGAGCATTATGTTGCTTTAAACGAACAGTTAAATCAATAACATAGTTATAAATTTCCTGTTTTTGCTTCATTTCATCACTAATTCTCGTATAAGCATGCATTACAGTAGTATGATCTCTACCGCCAAAAACTTCACCAATATCGACTAAGCTCATGCTAGTCATTTCTCTAGCAAGATACATTGCGATTTGACGAGATAAAGCTACATTTTTAGTGCGTGTGCGACCAACTATTTCGTCAAAAGTAAGATGAAAATATTTCGCAACTTGACCAATAATATCAGTAGGACGAATTTCAATATCTGATGCAAAAAAATCCTGTAAAGCTCTTTCAGCAAGAACTCTACTAACAGGTTGATTACTTAATGATGCAACAGCAGTAACTCTAGTTAAAGCTCCTTCAAGCTCTCGAATATTTTGAGTAAAACGTTCAGCTATAAGATCGAAAACTTCAGCAGGAATTTTTACAGAATTTGTTGAAGCCATCATTTTTAAAATAGCAATTCGAGTTTCTAAATCAGGTGGCTTAATATCAACAGTTAAACCAGATTCAAATCTTGTAATAAGTCTAGATTCAAATCCTCGCAAACGTTTAGGAGCAACATCAGAAGCAATAACAATGCGCTTATTAGCTTGATAAAGAGCATTAAAAGTATGGAAGAATTGCTCTAATGTGGCTTCTTTACCGCCTAAAAATTGAATATCGTCAATAAGCAAAAAATCAACCTCTCGATATTTTCTATTAAACTCGGAGATTTTATTTTGACTTTCATTAGGAACTCGCAAAGCATCAATAAAATCATTTGTAAATTCCTCACTTGTTACATATCTAACTTTTAGTGAAGAATCTTTTACTAAAGCATAATTTCCAATAGCATTAAGCAAATGAGTTTTACCTAATCCGGATCCTCCATAAATACACAAAGGATTGAAATCTTTTCCGGAACCTTCTGCAACAGCCAGAGCAACAGTTCGCGCAAAACGATTTGAATCTCCCGGAACAAAATTATCAAAAGTAGCGCAAACATTTAAATGAGTTTTAGGATCTGTTTTTACAGAAACAGATATTTTCCCATTACCCTTATTATTAGTTATTGAAGAACCAATGATTTCTGGTTTAAAAACAGAAAATCCAGTAGATAAAGGAAAAGGTGGCTGTATTGGTATAGAATTATCGTCTTCGTTTTCGCTAACGTTTTCGCTAACGTTAGCGCTATCGATTTCGATAATATCTTTATTTTCGCTATAGTTTTCGTTTTTGTTATTTATATCTTCTTCGTTTACGCTAGCATCTTTATTTTCGCTATTGCTGTCTTTTTTGTTATATCTATTGTTTCTGTTATAGACATCGTTTTCGCTATATCTATCGTCTTTGACTTCAGTAACAGTAAAATCAGTTTCTTTTAAATCTGCGAAGTTTGGAATTTCATCAACAGGTTTTCTGCCATAATCATCTAACTCAGAATAGCCATAGTATGGGTCTAAAATATATCGTTTTGCTTCAGATTCATCAAATGTGTACTTTCTTACTTCTGTAGTTCCGGATTCAGAAGTGTAAATAGTTGAAGAAAAGTTTGATTTTGAACCTGTTAATGAGTTGTTTGCATTACTAACGCTGTTTTTTGTGATATCTTTGCCATATTGGTCAATGCTTCGATTATTTTGATTAAAGATTTGAGCGTCTTGAACGTTTAGATTATTCTGTATATTTTGATTGTTTTGAGCGTTTTGAACGTTCAAATTCCTGTTATTTGTATTAGTTTGATTATTATTTTCAGAAAAATTATTGTTATCTTCAGAAAAACTATCGTAAGGCTTTACAATCTTAAAAGCAGGAAACATATCTTTTCCTGTGCAGATCTTTAATGCCACTAGTAATGGCTCATTAAGCTCATTTTGAAGTGCTTGCTGAGCAGTGGCACTTGTAACGCATAAAACAATAGTAGTGCCATAAATTGCCTCAGGATGAACACCTTCAAACCAGCTTTTATCTCTAGCACTTAGTAAAGCATTATGTTTTAATACACTAAGCGTATTGGCCCATACAATAGCAGCTTGTGCTACTGGGTCGCTGAATGCATCAGACATACCACTCCAATCCAAAACGCCTAATTAAGAAATCCTAAATTCATTGCGTGTATAACATTTTTGCGCGTAAGAAAAAGAACTTCAATAGAACATGTTTACTACCACCCTGTGAAGTTATCCACAGCCTCGCGTGTTGAAAATATTGGATTGTTAATAACATGCGTGTAATTTGTGGATAATTTTTTGAATGCTTAAATTATCGAATTTCTAAAGTTTTCTAGGGCTTTCGTATTTATTCACGAGTAATTTAATTATTTTATTTAATAGAAAATATCTAAGTTAATTTATATAAATTCTGTTTGAAATATGAATAATTTGTGTAATAATTGATTGAGTTTTTTGCCTTTTGGTGAGGGGTAATAGTAATTTAGTAGAGCTTGACGTAAAATTGGTCACGTTTTTACATGACTGAATATAGGAGCATTATTTATGAAAAGGACATTCCAGCCAAATAATCGTCGTCGTCACATGAAGCACGGCTTCCGCGTTCGCATGCGTACGCGTGC